>JAZQLL010000228.1:0-2149 GCA_045542675.1 Oscillospiraceae bacterium | reverse complement strand
AGTGCATCTACACTCGAGCCTGTTTCGCTGCGAATATCGTCCGCCGATTTATGCATAACCAGATTTCCCTCTTTTATAAAGATAACATCGTCGAGTATCTCCTCAATGTCGGAAATAAGATGGGTTGAGATTATAACCGAGGCTTCGGGGTTGTAGTTGTTGATTATGGTGGAAATTATGTAATCTCTTGTTGCGGGGTCAACGCCTGCGATGGGCTCATCCAGAACATAGAGTCTTGCATTTCGGCTCATAACTAATATAAGCGCCACCTTTTCCTTATTACCTTTTGAAAGGGTTTTAAGTTTCTTCTTTCGGTCAACACCGAGGCGAGAGAGCATTTCAAAGGCAAGTTCTACCCTGAAGTCCTCATAGAAATCGGCAAACTGCTCGACTATCTGCTCTATTCTCATCCAACTGTTTAAATATATGTTATCAGGAAGGTAAGAAACAACCTTTTTGGTTTCTACTCCGATATTATGTCCACAAACAGTAATACTGCCGCTATTTGGCTGCAAGAGGCCGTTTATCATCTTAATAAGCGTGGTTTTTCCGCTGCCGTTAGGTCCCAAAAGTCCCACTATCTTTCCGCTTTCAAGCGTGAGACTTAAGGCATTTACTGCAGTAAGGTCACCATAGCGTTTTGTTAAATTTTCGCATCTTAAAACTTCACTCATTTACTGTACTCCTCCACTAAAGTTTTAATACTGTCACTATCTACTCCGAGCGCACTCATCTCGTCAAAGTACTGTCGGGTCTTTTTTTGTATAAGCTCATCAACCGTTTCCCTCGCAATTTCCTTGCTATCGGCAACATACCATCCCGAGCCTCTCTGGGAATAGATAAGTCCACCTGCTTCAAGTTGCTCAAACGCCTTCTGAACTGTATTTGGGTTGACATTTAAATTTACTGCAACCTCGCGCACCGACAAAAGACGCTCGTCAGGTTTAAAATCCCCCTTTGCGATAGAAACACAAATCTGCTCGCATATCTGAGGACAAAGCGGGCGGTTTTTATCTAACCTCCAACGCATACTCTACCTCCTTTTCATTAAACTGTACTGCCTCACTAATACAATAATACACTTCCTGTGAAAAATTGTCAAGCATAATAAAAAAACTCGGGCAGATGCCCGATTCATTTTTTACCATCTTAATACCATTCCGCCTTGGTTTGTTTCTTCCTTAAATAGCGGGGAGAAAATGTGACCATCCTTTTCGGAGACAATATAGGTTCCCTCTTCATCTACATTTTCGCTGTGATTAACCGAAATAAGATACTTTCCGTAAATTGTTTTTTCTACATAATATTCCGTATACATAAAAAGTCTTTTTTCGTCACATTTTTTTATAGTTACTGTGTCCTCTGCCATAGGATAATTCATGGTTGGGGTGCCGCTTGATACTATTTCTTTTATTTTATGTATTACCCCTGCATCAAGTGTTGACTCATAGTATTCGCCCTTGTCCTCATCCCAGAGCTGTATACAGTAGTCTGTAAAATTTGCAGTTTGGATAAGCTCCTTAGCGTAATTATGAAGTTCATCCAGGCAGTAGTACTTATCACCTACACAGATAAGGCGTGGGTCGTCATCACTATAATTTAATACAAGTACATCTTCATGAAGTTCGCTTTTAAATATATCATTTTCGTTTTTCAAAACATAGCCATAATCATTAAGTGAATACGACTCAAAATAATGAGGGACATCCTCAATCATCATATATGTTTTATCTTTAAATGATACCTTTGTTCCACTATCATTATAATAATATCCCACATTTCCTCTCTTTTTTTCAAAAATAAGGCAGGATGAAAAAGATAAACAGATAGCAAATAAAAGTGTTACTGCGGTTAATTTGTGTATAACTTTTTTCATTTGGATTTCTCCTTTTTTTGGGTTTTGCTACCTTTATTTTACCTTTTTTATTCTATATTGTCAAATACCTTAAGAAAAACTTAAAAAACTCGGGCAGATGCCCGAGTTTTTGATTTAAGTTTATGTTTATGCTTCTTCATTTATATGCGCAGATGAGAGGAAAAAGACTGCGAGGGCGCCGGTTTGAATCCATGCGAGCGTTACATCTACAAGCGAGTGCAACAGCACCGCGCCGACAAGCGAGAAAAGCAGCGGAGCGTACCTTTTACCTTT
>JAZQLL010000227.1:0-3499 GCA_045542675.1 Oscillospiraceae bacterium | reverse complement strand
GGGCATATTTTAAAGCAAAACAGAGGGTGAAATTATGAAAAAACAAAATTTGTGGCAGGCGGTTAAATTTTTACTGTTTTCTATCTCCGCCGGCGTTATACAAGTTGCGTCATTTGCGCTTTTAAATGAACTTTTGAGCCTGAAGTACTGGCCCGCATACCTCATTTCGCTCATCCTTTCTATTGTCTGGAATTTTACACTAAACCGCACCTACACCTTTAAATCGGCGGCGAACGTGCCTATAGCAATGGCAAAGGTGTTCGGATTTTACCTTGTTTTCACACCGCTTTCAACCTACCTTGGTGACCTTGCCGATAAGGCGGGAGTAAATGAATACATCATTTTGGGTGTGACAATGATTTCAAACTTCGTTCTCGAGTTTCTTTTTTGCAAGTTTGTGGTTTACAGAAATCAGGAAAATACCCGTCAGGAGAAGAATAAAGATGCAGAAAATTGAAAGTTTTAAAATAGACCACACCGTTCTCGATGCGGGGCTTTATGTTTCGCGCAGGGATGAGAAAAACGGCGTTTGCGCCACCACATTTGATATGCGCCTTACCGCGCCCAATAGGGAAAAGGTTATGGAAATCGCCGCAATTCATACCATTGAGCACCTCGGCGCGACATTCCTTAGAAACAGCGATAAAAAAGAGGATGTAATCTACTTCGGCCCTATGGGATGCAGAACGGGATTTTACATTGTAATGTTCGGAAGGCTTGAGAGCGAGGATATGTATGACCTCGTAGTTTCGATGTGTGATTTTATCCTCAAGTTCGAGGGCGAAATCCCGGGGGCAACGCCTGTAGAATGTGGAAACTATAGCGAACAGGATCTGCCTATGGCTAAATTTTACATTGAAAAATATAAGAAATCATTAACTGAAAATAAAAATTTTATATACAAATAAAAGGAAAACCGCCATTGGCGGTTTTTTTCTTTTGCTTTTGGGAAAACTTTTAGTGAGGTGATAATATGTCGAAAAAAGGAATGAAACGCCCCGAGCGTACACATACACAGCCCAGAAATGAGGCTCCGCCCGTGCCCGAGATAGAGGGCAAGGCAAAAAGCGGCAAGGTTAAAGCGGCGGATATAATTGCAGGAACATTTCCGCCTTCGCAAAAGGTCTATCACACAAAGCCTTTCAGAAGTGAGAGACCAATCGCGTCGGTATATGCCGAAATTGATACCGACCTTGCAAGAGATAATCTTGAAAACGATATTCCTGCCGCAGATTTGCAGGATTTGTAAAAGAAAAACCGCCAAGGGAGACACCTCGTAAAGAGGCGCTCTCCCTTTTTTCTTTTTATATAAAAAGACACTTTCAGTTTGAAAGTGTCATAATAGGTTATATACTTTGACGTAGGTGTAATCGATATTGCAAACTATCGTTTGCATCGATATTTTTGCCTTGCGGCAAAATCGATATAAAAACCTTCGGTTTTTTCGATATTATATTCGCGTCCTGTCTCACGGCGAAGCCGTATATCGAGCGGTTTTACCGCATATCGAAATGAAGTTATATCGATCGTGCTTTGCACGAATATAGATGAGGCACACTTTGTAAGGAGGTGTGCCTTATTTTACCTGGTCCAGCCCAGCCCTGAGATTTCGTGCGCCTTGTAAACGGTTACAAAAGCCTCGGGGTCAACGCGGTTTACAAGACTTATAAATTCGGCGTACTGCCGCATTGTAAATGAAACGAGTAAAAGTTTTCGGGGTGTTTTGAGAAAACCGCCCATAACCGAAATTTCGGTGGTGGTACGGCGCAGACTCTGTATGATTTCGCCTCGTATTTCGTCTCCCTTTTCGGTTATGATTTGCGCCACAAGAGCCTTTGAGCCGCCCAAAAATACCCTATCAATCACTATGGCGCTTACAAATGCCGTAACGATTCCAAGTAGGGTGAGGGTAAGGCTTTTTATGGCAAAAAGTCCGATAAGAATAACCGCCGCATCCAGAATAAAAATTGCAACCGAACTTTTAAGTTTCTTTATAAATTTGCATAGAATAAACGCGATTATATCCATTCCGCCCGTCGAGCCACCGCCGAGAAAGGTGAGGGCGCATCCGCAACCTATAAAAACGCCGCCGAATAGTGCAGCGAGAAGCGGCGCTACCTCTCCGTGTTCGCCGCCGAGATTTAGAAACTCTCCGAACATCCTGGAATTTATGAGGGTGGAGAAAAAAGATATGCTCAGGGGGTATATGGCGGTTGAAATAAAGGTTTTCAGTGCAAAATCTCTGCCTAAAATAATGAGACCGATAAAAAACAGGCTCCAACTTAAAACCGCAATCATAAGGTCAATGGTAATAAATTCCTCGGGAATAAACTGTGAGAGAATTATCGCAGTACCGGTAACTCCGCCAGCAACGAGACTGTAGGGAATAATAAATAGCGCGTTGCCCAAAGCGAGCGTGAGTGTGCCAAGAACGACAAGCACAAGATTTTTAAGGCTTAATAGTACCTCTGGTTTTAAAATATCGCGTTTCAACCGTTTCACCTCGCAAAAAGTTTCCCCTAATTTTGAGCAGGTATGCAAATTTTATTGCCTATCGACTTGTAAATGAAATAAAACTGTGATACTATTTAGATAAGTATGTATCTTTTAGAGGGAAAATGATGAATATATTAAGTTACATAATGGCGGCATTTGCCCTTCTCGGCGCTATCGACCGCATTTTCAAAAATAAATTCGGGCTCGGAGAACAGTTTGAAAAGGGTATTAAGATGTTTGGAACGCTTGCGCTCTCGATGGTGGGAATGATAGTGCTTGCCCCTGCGATTGCCTTGCTTTTAGAGCCTGTATCAAATGTGCTTTACAGCGGTCTTAAAATAGACCCGTCTATAATTCCTGCCAGCATTTTTGCAAACGATATGGGCGGCGCTCCGCTCTCTCTTGAGGTGTCAAAAGATGCCGCGCTCGGCGGGTTTAACGCCCTTGTAGTGTCCTCTATGATGGGCGCAACCGTTTCGTTCACCATTCCGTATGCACTCTCAACAGTCGATGAAAAACAACACAGATGGCTCCTTTTGGGACTTCTTTGCGGCATCGTAACTGTGCCGATTGGCTGTTTTGTTTCGGGACTTATGCTAAAAATTAAGCCGCTCACCCTTTTGTACAACCTGCTTCCGCTTGTGTTGTTTTCGGCCTTGGTGGCGCTCGGGCTTTTGCTTTTTCCGAAAGCCTGCGTCAAGATTTTCAAGGTACTGGGCATCGGTATAAAAATTATAGTAACTCTCGGGCTTGCGCTTGGAATTTTAAGATTTCTGACGGGCATAGAGGTCATAAAAGGGCTTGCAACGCTAGAAGAAGGGGCAGACATCTGCCTTAATATATGCGTTGTTATGACCGGCGCATTTCCGCTTCTGTTTGTGATTTCCAAACTGCTTAAAAAACCTTTGTCAGCGCTTGCGCGCAAACTTTCAATAAACGAAAAATCGGCGCTCGGTTTTGTTTCAACCCTAGCCACAAGCGTTTCCACCTTTGAAGGCATGAA
>JAZQLL010000226.1:0-5958 GCA_045542675.1 Oscillospiraceae bacterium | reverse complement strand
GATGTACCGGTTGCAAATGCGATACCACAAGCAACGAGGAAGATAATTGCAGGAAGGAAGAAGCTAAGTCCCGATGCGCCTGCAAGTGCTTCCTTAACAAAGGTTGCTGAATCAAGAAGACTTGTCATATTCTTAAGGCTTGTTGCCATGGTAAGAATAAGGATAGCGGGAACCATTGCGATAAAGCCTTTGGGGATACACTCCATAGCCTCTTTAAAGGAAACGAGGCGGCGAGCCATAAAGTAGATCACTGTTATAATAAGTGCGATAAGTCCGCCCCAAGGAAGACCTACTGTTGCATCGGTGTTGGAGAATGCATCAATAAAGTTGCTTCCATCAAAGATTCCGCCAACATAAACGAGCGCAAATACACAAATAGCAATAAGTACAACAATGGGAACGATAAGGTCAATAACTCTGCCTCTATCAGATGTAGGAATCTCTTCATTGGAATCGGTTTCTGTACCGGATGTGAAGAGATCGCCATTTAAAGCATTAGCCTCGTGGAGTTTCATCGGGCCGTAATCAAACTTCATAAGAGTGATACCAATGATGAAAACAAAGGTTAAAAGCGAGTAGAAATTGTAAGGAATAGCCTGACAGAAGAGTGCGATACCGCTCTGTCCTTCGGGGGCGTAGGAAGAAACTGCCGCTGCCCAGGAAGAAATGGGGGCTATCATACAAATGGGAGCCGCAGTTGCATCAATAAGATACGAAAGCTTAGCTCTTGAAATCTTTGCTTTATCGGTTACCGGGCGCATAACTGCACCTACTGTAAGACAGTTAAAATAGTCATCAATGAAGATGAGCACTCCAAGGATAAAGGTTGCAATAGAAGCACCTATTTTACCCTTTATATGCTTTGCTGCCCAGTTACCAAATGCCTGCGAAGCGCCTGCTTTGTTAAACAGAGCAACAACAACGCCAAGGAGCACGAGAAAGATAAAGATACCTGCGCTACCCGATACTGCCGAAATGAATCCATCCGAAGTAATGGCGTCAACAGTTTTGATGGGGTTAAAGCCTGTTGATAAAAGTCCGCCTACGAGGATACCCACAAAAAGCGAGGAGTAAACCTCTTTTGTAAGAAGGGCAAGTCCGATAGCGATTACCGGGGGAAAGAGTGACCAAAGTGTACCTACAGGATTTGTGATTTTGCCATCAAATGCGCAGAGCACACCAAAGCCTACAACAAAAGCGATAATCAAAATCTTAGGTACGATTTGTTTTGCTTTCATAAAGAAAAGCTCCTTTCAAAAAAATACTGTGAACCCACCTTTTGTGAGTTCACAGCTAAATTTACAATTTGTTTTCCGATAGCTCTCCACAAAAGTGACAGTTCTATGGATGTTATCCATAGACCCAACCCGAAGACAAAACGGGATTTTGCATTTCGGATTTCGGCGGCTCTTCCTTTTACTCACGGGCAATTCCCTCTTCCCGATGGGCTACTCTTAAGCGCCGCGCCTCTATCGTTCGGCAAAGCCGAACAAATATTTAATTGTATACAAGAATATTAACATACGGTTAATACTTTGTCAACAAAATTTGTCACTTTTCTTGTCTAAATGACTTTAATCGAGTTTCAGAACCGCCATAAACGCCTCCTGCGGCACCTCTACGCTACCGAGCTGGCGCATTCTCTTTTTACCCTCTTTTTGTTTTTCAAGCAGTTTTTTCTTTCTTGTAATATCGCCGCCGTAGCACTTTGCAAGAACATCCTTGCGCATAGCCTTAACGGTTTCGCGGGCGATAACCTTACCGCCGATTGCCGCCTGAATAGGCACCTCAAAGAGCTGACGGGGAATATGCTCCTTTAGCTTTTCCGCCATTTTTCTTGCTCTTGTATAGGCGTTGTCGGCGTGGACTATAAAGGAAAGCGCATCGACCGTTTCGCCGTTTAAGAGAATGTCAAGTTTGACAAGTTTTGAGGCTCTGTACTCCATAAGTTCGTAGTCAAACGAAGCGTAACCTCTTGTCCTTGATTTAAGGACATCAAAGAAATCGTAGATAATTTCGTTAAGCGGCAGCTCGTAATGAAGCTCGGCGCGGGTTCCATCAAGATATTTCATATCTTTATAAACGCCGCGTCTTTCCTGGCAAAGTTCCATTATTGAGCCAATAAATTCAGTGGGGGTGTATATGCTCGCTCTGACTATTGGCTCTGCGGCGGTCATTATAGTCGCAGGGTCGGGGTAGTTTGTGGGGTTATCGATATTTACGGTTTCGCCGCTTGTGAGAGTGAGCTTGTACACAACGCTGGGCGCGGTCGTGATAAGGTCAAGATTAAATTCTCTCTCAAGGCGTTCCTGGAATATTTCCATGTGAAGAAGCCCCAAAAATCCGCATCGGAAACCGAATCCGAGCGCAAGCGAGGTTTCGGGTTCAAACGAGAAGGAAGCATCGTTAAGTTGCAGTTTTTCAAGAGCATCTCTAAGGTCGCCGTACTTGGCGCCATCTGCGGGGTAAACGCCCGAAAAAACCATCGGGTTTACCTTTTTATAGCCTGCAAGCGCATCACTTACGGGGTTATCGAAATGTGTAACCGTATCACCGACACGAGTGTCGCGCACATTTTTAATGCTCGCGGTAAGGTAGCCTACCTCGCCCGCCTTAATACCGTCAGCACTGGGCACCAAATCGTTTGCGCCCATATAGCCGCACTCAACCACCTCAAAGTCGGCGCCCGTTGCCATCATTTTAATATGATCACCGGGGCGAAGGGTTCCGTTTACTACTCTAAGATAAACTATAACGCCCTTATAACTATCATAGACCGAGTCGAAAATGAGTGCAGACAGCGGCGCATTTTCATCGCCTTTTGGCGCGGGAACACCTTTTACTACCTGCTCGAGCACCGACTCGACATTTAGTCCCTCTTTAGCCGAGATACGAGGAGCATCCATAGCCTCGATGCCGATAACATCCTCAACCTCATGGGCAACTCTGTCGGGGTCGGCAGACTGCAGGTCTATCTTATTTATAACGGGCAGAATTTCCAGGTCGTGCTCCAGCGCAAGGTAGGTATTGGCAAGGGTTTGCGCCTCTATGCCCTGCGAAGCGTCAACGACTAAAAGCGCTCCCTCGCAAGCCGCGAGCGAACGGGAAACCTCATAGTTGAAGTCAACGTGACCCGGGGTGTCGATAAGGTTTAAAACATAGGTTTCGCCATCATTCGCCTTATAGTTGAGCCTGACGGCGCGTGCCTTTATTGTAATTCCCCTTTCCCTCTCGATGTCCATATTATCGAGAAGTTGGTCACTCATATCTCTCTGACTTACCGCACTTGTGAGTTCCAAAAGCCTGTCCGCAAGGGTGGACTTTCCGTGATCAATATGTGCGATAATACAGAAATTTCTTATTTTTTCCTTATAATCGGGCAAAAATACCACCTCAAAATAAACTTTAGAAAAGTATAACATTTTTTGTGTGTTTGTGCAAGGGGATTTTTAGTGTTGCAGTTTTTTATTTTGTGTGTTATACTTTACTAAAAGGTGGTTTTATTATGCTTAATTTTTTCAGCAATATAGGCGGTGCGCTCGAGGACTTTTTTGCCACATCGGCGATGACGGTTATCGGCGTAGTTTTCCTCGTAGTTATCACGCTTCTTATTCTGCTTATCATAAGGTATTATGAAAAATAAAAACGCCCCTCTTATAGAGGAGCGTTTTTTATTTTACTCATCTGCAGCATCTGCAAAAATACAAAATAAGCCAGATGATAAAGAGCACAAAAAATACAATGGCTAGGATGACTATAGCAGCGAGATTGGCAAGAATGGTGGCAGAAATCAGAGCGCCGATAAGCACGCCGACCGCCAGCGCAAGAAGTATGCCTAAGATAACGCCGATGATAAGTGAGCAGGCAGATCTTATGCCATAGCAGTTTTCACATCTGTTACATGTCATACTACATCTTCCTTTTAAAATGTTTGGGAAGTTTATCCCAATAGCATAATATGACAAGCCCCATATTTTTGTGAATAATCAGATTTTAATTTGCTTTACACCATTTTCCTCATGAAAGTTGGTTGCAAGAAGGTTCTGACAAAATAGCAAATATATGAGTAACTATACCATTTCTAAAAATTAGCAAAAACCTCTGTTTTAAAAAACAGAGGTTTTTAAAATGGCTATTTATTTTGGTAAAGCTTTGCAAGTCCGCCTTCCGAGGTTTCCCTGTAGTGATGGGAAAGGTCGCGGCCCGTTCTATACATAGTTTCTACAACTAGGTCAAACGAAATTTTTCGGCTACCCGAGAGGAAGTTTGCAAGGCTGAGTGCATTTATAGCGCGCATTGCCGCAACGGCGTTTCTCTCAATGCAAGGGATTTGTACAAGTCCGCAAACGGGGTCGCAGGTAAGGCCTAAGTGATGTTCCATTGAAATTTCGGCGGCATACTCGATCTGGTCTATGCCCATCTCGAAAAGTTCCGCCAGGGCTGCGGCAGCCATTGAGCAGGCGGTTCCTACCTCGGATTGACAGCCACACTCAGCGCCACTTATCGAGGCATTTGTGCTTACAATATTACCAATAAGTCCCGCAACTGCAAGGGCATTTACTATCTGATCATCGCTAAATCCATTTTTTTCTTGCATGTATTTGAGCACCGCGGGAACAACTCCGCAAGAGCCGCAGGTGGGCGCGGTTACTATAGCACCAAGGTCGGCGTTTTGCTCGCTTACCGCAAAAGCATAGGCACACACAAGGCGATTTTCTCGAGTTTGCGGGCTTTCGTCAATGTGCTTTCTACCATAAAGATACTGTGCCTTGCGCTCAACCTCAAGTCCGCCCGGCAAAACGCCCGTACGGGTAAGGCCTTCTCTGATTGAGGAGCACATAACCTGCCAGACGCCGTGCAAAAATTGTCTGAAATCGTCATCCTCGTGCATAAAAACATAGTCTGAGAGCCTTATATTTCGCGACTTACAGTACTCGGCTATTTCGGTAAAGTTCTTCTCATTATAAACTTCGGGATGCTCCTTCTCTTTTGCACCATCTAAAACTATTTCTCCGCCGCCTATTGAGAGGTAACGCTCTCTTCCGAGTTCCACGCCATCTTTGTAAGCGATGAAATCAACTGTGTTGGGGTGGGGAATATTTTCCTCGGTGAGATTTATTACAATGTCTGTTTCAACAGGTGAAAAAATTTCCTTTATTGCCCTATCGGTGCCGTGCCCCTCGCCTGTTTTAGCAAGAGAGCCATATAAAATGGCAACAATTTTATCCGCCTCACAAAAATGATTATAAAAACGTCCCGCGGCATAGGCAGGTCCCATAGTATGCGAACTGGAAGGTCCGAGACCCACCTTGTAAATCGTTCTCATTGATTTCATAACTCTTACCTCTATTTCGATTTATTTAATGAAACTCGTTTGTAAATTATTATTGCAATCGCCAGAGCAAAGACACCCGAAACAAGTTTTCCGACCATTACCGCAGGCAGATACCTTGAGTCGAAAGCCAATGTGAACGCCAGATGGTCGGCGAGTACAAACGATGCCGAAACGGCAAACGCCGAATTGAGCATCGCGCCCTTCTCATCCATCTCGTTCATGCCTTCAAAGGTGGAAACGCTTGTGGCTAGGGTTGAAACAAAACCGAGCGCCGATTTTTCGTTTATTGAAAGTTTGCGCGCAAGCGCTGACAAAGGTTTTTTAAGCAGTTTGGAAATCACAAACAGAAGCGGAAACGCACCAGTCATAACAACGCATATATTAAGGCAGATGTCTGCCCCCTCTTCAAGCGTTGCAAGCCCCTTTATGACCTCTATGCCCGTCAGAAATTTTAAAATTCCAAGCGCGAGCCCGAGAGTTACCACAATTTTTATACCGATGCCCAGTACCTTGAAAATCTTGACGCAGGCTTTCGGGAAAAGCAAAAGCCCGAGCGCCACCAAGGCCGAAAACAACACAAGCGGAAGCAGGTTGTACAAAAGGGTGAGCGGCTTAATTTTTAG
>JAZQLL010000225.1:0-3098 GCA_045542675.1 Oscillospiraceae bacterium | reverse complement strand
ACTCTTATAAGGACTACCGACCTTGAAGATGGTGACATAATTGTTAGTACTACAAGTCATTTTTCGTTTTTTGAACTTGGTCACAGCGCGCTTGTAACCGATGCCTCAAGAGGTGAAATCATAAACGCCATAGGATATGGCAACCGAAGTGACACAGAGCATATCAGCAATGTCACAAACCGCCATAATCTTTATGTACTCCGACCTAAACTTTCGGCAGAAAAAAGAAGAGAGGCGGCACTTCTGGCTAAAAACGAACTTATCGGACTGCCTTACTCCATTTCGGTAGGAATAACCCAAAAGAAATATTCGAACAGACCGCTTTCTACCCACTGCGGACATATAGTGTGGTATTCTTATATGAAAATGGGAATCGATATTGACTCAAACGGCGGCGCTATCTCGTTTCCGCGCGATTTTATAACCTCGGATGAGGTGGAAGTTTTGCAGATTTACGGAGTGGACCCCAGAACATTTTAAAAATCAAACGGGCATCGCTTATCGATGCCCGTTTTCTATCTAACTAACCTCTGTAAGAATCATTCTTTTTGTTTTCAAAAGAATCTTTTTTCTTGTTCTCGGAAGAATTATTGTTCTTGTTCTGAGAAGAGTTATTGTTTCTGTTCTCAGAAGAATTGTTGTTTTTGTTCTGAGAAGAGTTGTTGTTTGAATTTCTGAAGTTGTTTTCGTTTCTATTCATTTTTTTCACCTCTTTTCAATCTTATTTTTTGCATTATCCTTAAAAATATTCAAAAAAAACAAGCCGCCTGCACCATGCAGACGGCTTATTTTCAAAAACTTAATAATTCTCTTCTCTAACCTCGAAGAAGCTCTGGGGATGTGCACAAGTGGGGCAAACGCCGGGAGCCTTAGTTCCCATAACGAGGTGTCCGCAGTTGCGGCACTCCCACATGGTCATTTCGCCCTTCTCAAATACCTGCTGCATCTCTACATTAGAGAGAAGTTTGCGGTATCTTTCCTCGTGAGACTTCTCAATCTTTGCAACGAGACGGAATTTAGCGGCAATAGCGGTAAATCCTTCTTCCTCAGCCTCTTTTGCAAATGTGTCGTACATATCGGTCCACTCGTAGTTCTCGCCCTCAGCAGCAGCTAAAAGGTTAGCGGCTGTGTCACCGAGTCCGCCGAGCTCTTTAAACCACATTTTAGCGTGCTCTTTCTCGTTCTCTGCGGTTTTGAGGAAGAGAGCAGCGATCTGCTCATAACCCTCTTTCTTTGCAACAGATGCAAAGTAGGTGTACTTGTTTCTTGCCTGGCTCTCGCCTGCAAATGCAGCAGCGAGGTTTCTTTCGGTTTTTGTTCCTTTGAGTTCTTTTGACATAATACTTCTCCTTTAAATTTTATATATTTATTATTTTACAAAAATTGTTTTTTTAAACAATTTAAATTTCGGTTTTCCAAAGTCCGTGAAGATTACAGTAAGCGTAAGCCGCAATTGCCTTGTCGCCTTCGGTCAAAACAAATTCGGCGTAGGGAGCGTCAGAAGGCTCTAAAATCTTTCTCTGACCGCCGTTTTCGCTCTCGAGATAAATCCAGACAATCGAGTGTTCCTCACTCATAGGATGGTCAACCGCGCCGACATTAACCTTTACGGTGTTTCCTTCAACCTTAACAACGGGCAGATGCTTTTCGCCTGCGCCTTCGCTTGTGTTGGGAACGAGTGCGGTCATTTTTTGTCCGCAACATACGATGGGCACGCCCGAGTCTTTAATCATTCCTACCAAGTTTTTACAATGTTCGCATAAATAAAATTTTGCCTTACTCATAATTAAGCCTCCATTTTAATATTTTTACATTTAGGACAGGTTCCGACATAGCAAAGCGTGTGACTTTCGATGTCAAATCCACTCTTCTGCGGCGCCAGCATAGATTCGAGGTTTGGCGCGCAAAATTCGGGGATATCACTCATTTCGCCGCAGTTTTTGCAATAAAAATGATAGTGCGCCGAAAGATTAAAGTCAAAATGGTCGGGACCTATCGGCGAAGTCAGGCGCTGAATAGAGCCGAGTTCTGATAAAATGTGCAGATTCCTGTAAACAGTACCGAGACTTAAACCCCGCATTTTCTCCGATGCCCGTTTGTAAATGGTCTCGGCGGTGGGGTGGTCGCAGCTGTCATTAACAATCTCTAAAATGAGTTTCCTCTGCGGTGTATTCCGTAAATTTTCGGCCAGTTTCATATTAGCGCCTCCTTTCGTCTCTCTTATGACATCGTTATTATAGCACATGGTTTTTAGTTTGTCAACTATTAATAACTATTATTAATAAGAAATTTTTAAATTTTTTTCGGACAGGCAAAAAAATGATATATTATATATATAATAGGAAGGAAAACAAAATTTTCAAAAAAATCGAAAAAAGTGTTGACAATGCGGTATGGTTATGCTAAAATATAATCCGTCGCTGAAAGCGGCGTGATGGGAGCATAGCTCAGCTGGGAGAGCATCTGCCTTACAAGCAGAGGGTCACAGGTTCGAGCCCTGTTGTTCCCACCATTTGGCCCGGTAGTTCAGTTGGTTAGAACGCTAGCCTGTCACGCTAGAGGTCGTGGGTTCGAGCCCCATCCGGGTCGCCAATTTGTTTTCAAGGGTTCTTTGCTCTTCAAACGCCTCTGTAGCTCAGTCGGTAGAGCAGGGGACTGAAAATCCCCGTGTCGATGGTTCGATTCCGTCCGGAGGCACCAAAATATGCGGGTTTAGCTCATCTGGTAGAGCGCCACCTTGCCAAGGTGGAGGTAGCGAGTTCGAGCCTCGTAACCCGCTCCAGAAAAAAGGACGCTTAAAAGAAAACCTTTTAAGCGTCTTTTTAAAACAAAATAAATGGCGCCATAGCCAAGTGGTAAGGCAGAGGCCTGCAAAGCCTTTATCCTCCGGTTCAAATCCGGATGGCGCCTCCAAAAATCCTGTTCACGAAAGTGGGCGGGATTTTTACTTATTACCTTTTCACTCTTCACTTTTCACTAAAAAATTGTTAACGGGATTTTTGGAAAGTAATAAGTAATAGTGAATAGTGAAGATGTATTGCGGCTGTGCCGCTTTTATGCTATAATACACCTAAATGTTGGTGATGTTATGTTCAAAT
>JAZQLL010000224.1:0-1632 GCA_045542675.1 Oscillospiraceae bacterium | reverse complement strand
AACAATTGGCGTTTGAAAGTATGCGCACGAGCAGGGCGTCGCAGTGGCCCTTAAAACTTAAGTGCGGCGCCGAGAGAGATTCAAGCGTCCTAAAGTCGGAGGCCAAGCGGTCTTAGGAAGACAACTCCATGGAACAACTCCTTGGCTCACAGAACGACATGGCTACGATCCGACTTTGCGAAAGAAAACAATTGGCGTTTGAAAGTATGCGCACGAGCAGGGCGTCGCAGTGGCCCTTAAAACTTAAGTGCGGCGCCGAGAGAGATTCAAGCGTCCTAAAATCAATTTCGGTTATCATAATTTTGCAAACTCGGGCAAAACCGCTTTGGCTAAAGAAATGGTCGCCTCTAAGTCCTTTACATTTATTTGACAACTTGGGCTGTGCAGATACCTGCAGGGCAGACAAAGTGATGCACACCGAACTCCGCCCGCAGCCTTATTTATACTCGAAGAATCGTTTGCGCCTGCAACTGCGCGTTTTAGCTGCATAGGAATGTTGTTTTCCTTTGAAACTTTTATAAGAGTGTTAAAAAGTCCTTTATCGTATATGCAACCTTTGTCCATAAATGAAACAACGCCGCCGCATCCTAAATTGCAAACAGTTTTCTCTTCACTAACGCCGTCAATATCGCAGGCGGTAGTGGTGTCGAGTATAAGCGAAATGGATGGTCTTATGTTTTCTGCCGCCGCAAGCGCGCCACGGCAACCCACCTCTTCCTGAACTGTGAAAACGGCGGTGAAATCAAATTCACTCTCGCTTTTAAGTAGCGAAATTAAAACTGCGCATCCGCATCTGTTGTCAAGCGCTCTTGAAACGATTTTTCCGCTATCCAAAGCCGAAAATTCACCCTCTAAAACCCCGACATCTCCGAGTGAAACAAGGCTTTGAGCCTCTTCTTTACTGCTCGCTCCGATATCTATATAAAGCGAGCCTGCTCCTAAAACACAGCCTCTTTCTTCCTTGGAAAGCAGGTGCATCGGTACAACTCCGACGGTGCCGTAAACAGTGTTACCGCCGCTACAAATAGCGACCTTTTTCCCTGGGAAAATTCGCTCGTCAATGCCGCCGACTGTGTCGAATTTTAAGAGTCCGTCAGAGGTAATGTTAGTAATAATTATGCCTACTTCGTCCATATGAGCGGCAATCATAATTTTGCTTTTGGGAGCTTTTTTGCCATTCTTTTCGGCAATGAGATTTCCTATATTATCGGTGTAAATTTTGTCGCAAAAGCCTTCGATTTCGCCCTTTATTATTTCGCGCAAAACCCTTTCGTTTCCCGAAACGGCAATGGGTGTGCAAAGTTTTTTAAGTAAATTTATCATACCTTGTCCACCCCTTTCACATATTCGCAGATAATCGATGCGCATCTTTCAACATCCCGCAAATCAACTATCTCGTTTTGGTTATGCATATTGCGGATGGGGATGGCTAAAAGCGCGCAGTGAACTCCGCCGCGAGAGAGGGTCAAAACGTCGGCATTTGTACCGGTAGTTTCGGGCAAAATTTCGTACTGAATCGGCATGGAAAGTCTATCTGCCGCTGCTTCAAACTCTGCTTTAAGTTCTTTTGACAGAATAGGTCCCACGCCGAGCATAACGCCGCCGTTAAGTTTTCCCGTTTTGTCGCTCGGA
>JAZQLL010000223.1:0-6659 GCA_045542675.1 Oscillospiraceae bacterium | reverse complement strand
CTTCTTTCAAGAAGTTTTCCAAAAAAAAATAAAAAAGTAATCTTAAAGAAAAGGAAATAAAAACATGACAGACAAGGACATTGAGATGCTGAACGAGGCACAGGAGCCTGAAACGGTATATGATGAGAATCAGATACAGGTGCTTGAGGGCTTGGAGGCTGTACGAAAGCGTCCCGGCATGTATATTGGTACCACTTCCATCCGCGGATTACACCATTTGGTGTACGAGATTGTGGACAACTCGATTGACGAGGCGCTGGCCGGATATTGCTCGAAGATCGAGGTGACCATCAACCCCGACAACAGTGTGACCGTCACCGACAACGGCCGTGGTATCCCTGCCGGTATCCATCCGAAGGAGGGAATTCCTACCCCCGAGGTGGTCTACACCATTTTGCATGCGGGCGGTAAATTCGGCGGCGGCGGATATAAGGTTTCGGGCGGTCTGCACGGAGTTGGCGCATCGGTTGTTAACGCACTTTCCGAGTATCTTGAGGTTAAGGTTTACCAGAACGGTAAAATCCACTACCAGAAATATGAGCGCGGTGTTCCCTGCGAGGAAACCAAAATCATAGGCGACACCGATAAGCGCGGTACCGAGGTTATCTTTAAGGCAGATGCCGAAATTTTTGAGGAAACCGTTTATGATTACGATATCCTTTTAACAAGACTTCGTGAGCAGGCTTTCCTAAATGCAGGTATCAAAATTGAGATTTCCGATAAGCGCGACCCCGACAACGTAATATCTGAACTTCTGCACTATGAGGGCGGCGTTAAGTCCTATGTTGAGTACCTGCAGAAAAAGCGCGGCGCCGAACTTCTGCACGATGAAGTTATCTACATGCAGGGTCAGAAGGGCGATAGCATCGCCGAGATCGCAATGCAGTATAACGATAGTTATAATGAGGTGCTCTCAACCTTTGCAAACAACATCCGCACCACCGACGGCGGTACTCATGAGGAAGGTTTCAAGACAGCACTTACAAGGGTTTATAATGATTACGCGCGTAAAAATAACATCCTAAAAGAAAAGGATAAAAACTTTACCGGTGAGGACGTGCGCGAGGGTCTTACCGCAATAGTTTCGGTTAAACTTACCGAGGCTCAGTTTGAGGGTCAGACCAAGGCAAAATTAGGTAATACCGAGATAAGAACCCTCGTTTCTAATCTTGTTACCACTAAACTTACCGAATATCTCGAGGAAAATCCCGCAGTTGCGAGAACAATTATGGATAAACTGCTTGCGGCTTCCCGTGCGCGTGAGGCAGCGAGAAAGGCGCGAGAAGTTGAGAGGAGAAAAACCGGTCTTGACTCGGCTTCGCTCCCCGGTAAACTTGCCGACTGTTCGAGTAAAGAGCGTATGAGCACCGAAATCTTCATCGTCGAGGGAGACTCGGCGGGCGGTAGCGCTAAAAGCGGCCGTGACAGAAGATTTCAGGCAATTCTAGCTCTTTGGGGCAAGATGCTAAACGTTGAAAAAGCGAGACTTGATAAGGTTTACGGCAACGAAAAACTTACCCCCGTTGTGCTTGCACTCGGATGCGGAATCGGTCAGGATATCGACCTTAGTAAGCTTCGCTATGGTAAGGTTATCATTATGGCCGATGCCGACGTCGACGGCTCGCACATTCGTACTCTGCTTTTAACATTTTTCTTCCGCTTTATGCGCCCTCTTATTGAGGAAGGTCATGTTTACTTTGCTCAGCCCCCGCTCTTTAAACTTGAGCGTGGCAAGCAGGTAAGATATGCATTCAGCGATGAGGAGAGAGACCAATACATTCAGGAATTATCCGAGGGTGACGAAAACTTGAGAAGCAAGATCGGCATCCAGAGATATAAGGGTCTCGGTGAGATGGACCCCGAGCAACTTTGGGAGACCACCATGGATCCTCAGACAAGACAGATGGTCCGCGTTACTATGGAAGATGCCGTTAAGGCAGACGAGATTTTCACCATCTTAATGGGCGACAAGGTTGAGCCCAGACGTGAATTTATCGAGCAAAATGCCAAGTTTGTAAACAACCTCGATATATAAGGTGAAAATTATGGAACCGATTTTTAGTTTGAATTATTTTCTCGATTCAAAACAGGTCGAAAAAGCGGTTGTAGAGTGGCATTTCGGTGTAAGCCGAATAAAAAATGCCATCTACATCGCGGTACTCTCAATCCTTGCGGCAAACTTTCTGCTATCCGCAATTCTAAACAAGGACACCTTGTCAATTTTCATTGTTGCCGCTTGCATTTTTTGTATCCTTATGGTACTTTATCTGCCGAGTTTTCAGGCTAAACCGCTTTCAAGAGCGTATGGAGACGGACAGAATTTTACCCTCAATATTTACGATGAAAAAATCGAAATAGTATCCCAAAGCGGTAACACCGAAATGGAGTATGAGGGTATCGTCGGCATACTTGAAAGCAAAAATTTCTACTGTTTCGAACTTCAGGGCAGATTTTTCCCCGTTCCCAAATTAGCGGTAGATGAGGATAAAAAACTTCAAATAAGACAGTTTTTGCAACAAAAAGTCGAAAAAAGATACAAAAATATAAACAAAAAGTAATTTTTATATCAAAATATACTATTTGTAAACTATAAGAAAAGGACAAATTCCAAATGAGCAAGAAAGAAGTAGTTCATAATCAAAATGATGAGCAATATTTCCGCGATGACAGTATGCAGAACATTCATAGTGTGGATATTGTCAAGGAAATGAAGAAATCCTATCTTGACTATTCGATGTCGGTTATTATCGGTCGTGCCCTTCCTGATGTGCGCGACGGACTTAAGCCTGTTCACCGCCGTATTCTTTATACGATGGATGAAAACTCGCTCTATCCCGATAAGCCGTACAGAAAGTGTGCCGACACAGTTGGTTCTGTGCTCGGTCGCTATCACCCACACGGTGACGCCTCGGTTTACGATGCTCTTGTTCGTATGGCGCAGGATTTCTCGCTTCGCTATCCGCTTGTAGATGGTCACGGAAACTTCGGTTCGGTCGATGGTGACCCTGCCGCTGCTTACCGATACACCGAGTCGAGAATGAGTAAGGTTTCAATGGAAATGCTCTCAGATATCGATAAAGAAACCGTTGATTTTGTTTCTAACTACGATGACCGTTTAAAAGAACCAGAGGTACTTCCCTCTCGTTTCCCAAATCTTCTTGTAAACGGTTCGGACGGTATCGCAGTAGGTATGGCGACCAATATTCCGCCTCATAACTTGAAAGAGGTCAGTGATGGTATTTGTTATCTTATTGATAACCCCGATGCCGAACTTGCCGACCTTATGGAGTTTGTAAAGGGACCCGACTTCCCTACAGGTGGTATTGTAATGGGTCGAAGCGGAATCAGAGCCGCTTATTCAACGGGTCGTGGTAAGATTATCTTGCGCTCTCGCGCCGAGATAGTTGAGGATAAAAACGGCAGATTTAAAATTGTCGTAACCGAGATTCCCTACCAGGTAAATAAGGCAAGACTTATTCTTTCTATCGCCGAACTTATCAAAAACAAGAGAATTGAGGGTATAAGTGACCTTCGAGATGAATCCGACCGTGATGGACTTCGAATCGTCATTGAACTTAAGAAAGAGGCAAATGCCCAGGTTGTTTTAAATCAGCTTTACTCCTATACCCAACTTCAGATAACATTCGGCGCAATTATGCTCGCAATTTGTGATGGTCAGCCTAAGGTTCTCTCGCTTAAAGAGATGATGAACTACTACATTAACTTCCAGAAAGAAGTTATAGTCCGCAGAACTAAGTTTGACCTTAAGAAAGCACAGGAGCGTGCCCACATTTTAGAGGGTTACATCATTGCTCAGGATAATATTGACGAGGTAGTTCACATTCTGCGCCATTCAAAATCTATTCCCGAAGGTAAAGAGGCTCTTATGGAGCGCTTCTCGCTTACCGATGTGCAGGCAACCGCCATTGTCCAGATGCAGCTTGGTCGTCTTACCGGTATGGAGAGAAATAAGATAATTGAGGAGTTAGAGGCGCTTAATAAGAAAATTGCCGAACTTCGCGCAATTCTCGGCGACGAGCAGCTCGTTTTAAATATTATTAAGGAAGAACTTTCCGAGATTTCGAGAAAGTACAGTGACGAGAGAAGAACCGCTATTGAGAATATCAGCGGCGAGGTTGATATTGAAGACCTCATTCCTGAGGAAGAAAGCGTTATCACCCTTACCCATTTCGGCTACATTAAACGTGTTCCCGCCGACACCTATAGAACTCAGGGTCGTAGCGGACGCGGCGTAGCGGGTATGACTCAGAAAGAGGAAGACTTCGTTGAAGAAATGTTTGTTTCCTCATCGCACGATTATGTCCTTTTCGTAACCGAAAGCGGAAAAATGTTCCGCCGCAAGTGTTTTGAAATTCCCGAGGCAAGCAGAAATGCCAAAGGCACCAATATTGTTAACCTGCTTCCCATTGAAAACGGCGAGAAGATTGCCGCAATGCTCCATTTAAGAGACCTTGAGGAAGAAGGAAAATACATCGTTATGGCAACCGAGGGCGGTATAATTAAGAGAACAGCGCTCTCGCAGTACAAAAATATCCGCAAGAACGGACTTATTGCTCTAAATCTTCGCGAAGGCGATAAACTTTGCGCAGTAAGGCTCACCGGCGGCGACGATACTCTCCTGCTTGCTACCAAATTTGGTCGTGCAGTCAGATTCAGCGAATCCGATGTTCGTGCAATGTCAAGAACTGCAACCGGTGTTCGCGGAATTAAACTTAAGAGCGGCGATAAGGTTGTCGCATTTACAGTTGTAAAAGAAGATGAGTACCTCGTAACCATTACAGATAAGGGATTCGGTAAAAAGTGCGAGCCTTCGCAGTATAGAATCCAGTCGCGTGGCGGTAGCGGAACTATCAACTATCGTGTTGACGAAAAGCGCGGCAATGTTTGCGGTGTTCGCTCTGTTAATGACGAGGACGATTTGATGCTCATTTCGGATAGCGGCGTAATTATCAGAATCAGACTTTCTGATATCAATGTTTCTTCGAGAAATACCCTCGGCGTAAGGGTTATGAGACTCGATGAGGGATGCAGCGTTGCGGCATTTGCGGCAACCGCACATGAAGAAGATGCAGAAACTGCCGAGGTTGAAAAACTTTCCGAGGAAGAACTTCGCGCTCAGGAACTTGAGGCGGCAAAAGCCGATGCATCAGCACCCGTTGAGGACGATAGTGCCGACGATGAGGTCGAAGAAATCGAGTCTGAGAATGCTGAAAATCAGGGAGAAATTGAGGAATAAGAGGAAAAAACCCCCTCAAAATCCCTAAAAAATGCCTTATTTTAAACAAATTGTAATATTATAACAAATTATTACAAATAGTAAACCCCTGCACATTTGGTGCAGGGGTTTATGTTTTTTTAGTACACAAAACAATAACGTGAATACACTAAATTGTAGGGAAAGGTGCCTGTCAACCTTCCCAAGAAACATTTTGTTGCGCTAATGCCGCGCGGCACCATATTTTTGTCCATAGCAACAAAAATATGGAAAAAAATGCATTAAAGGGGAACCGACTGTTCCCCTTTGCCATCGGATTAAATTTTCTACAAACCTCGTTTCGCTTATAATGCGAAACCAAACTGCAAAAACAATAGAAATTTGCTCCGATGTCTACCCTTCTCACGTGTGGGCGAACGGCGTTCGCCCACCATACACCTAAGGTATTAATCACTATCTTTTTTATAAACATTTAATAACTCAATTGAATTACCCTCAAAAGAAACATATTCCTCTTCGGCGTCTATTTGTGCCTGTATTAGCAGTCTTTTTGCCTCACAAAAATCTGACTCATTCATTTTTTCCAGAGAATCGGTTATTGCATTAAATAAAATTAAATACGGTTTTTTATACTGGTTCATAATGTCACCTCAATTACTTTATTACAAACCAATAAAAAGTTGATCTTTATTATAGACTATTACATTATATAATGCAATAGTCTATATGTAAAGGGAAAAAATAAGATACTATCTAATAAAAACATAAGTTATGGAGAGGTGTCTTATGATAAGATTAAATGCCATTGAGTTACTTGAGAAAAAGGGAAAGACAAAATACTGGCTTTATAAACAACTTGGAATGAGTTACCAAAACTTTAACAAAATGATAAATAATCAAACAAAATCGATCCAATATAATAATATTGAAGCAATGTGTGTAATTCTCGAGTGCACTCCAAACGAACTTTTAATAATAGAGTAAAAATAACCCCCTGCACATTTGGTGCAGGGGGTTATGTTTTATGTAATATGAAAAACAATAGAAATTTGCTCCGATATTTACCCTTCTCACGTGGTGGCAAACAGTGTTCGCCCGCACATACATTATATAAAATTTGATTTTCTTATTTTTATTATGAATAAAATTTTCTCGTTGTTTTTGTTTTGGGCTGATTTTTTACTTTATTTTGCTTTGCGCTGCGGAAAACCCATGACCCGAGGGCAAAAAGTGCAATTACGTTTGGAATTACCATTAGGTTATTAAACAAATCGGTAAGTTCCCAAACAAGTTCAATCTTCATAATCGAGCCGAGGAAAACGAAACCGACCGAAATAAGCGAAAAAGCGAGTGTGAATTTCTTTCCAAACAGGTAGTTTGCGTTTATTCTACCGAAGAGGTTCCAGCCGATGATGGTTGAAAA
>JAZQLL010000222.1:0-3877 GCA_045542675.1 Oscillospiraceae bacterium | reverse complement strand
CATCATAACTCTGCACGCCGGCGCAGGCGGCACCGAGGCGCAGGACTGGGCGCTGATGCTCTACAGAATGTATATGCGCTGGGGCGAGAGGCATAATTTCAAGGTCAAGACCCTTGATATGCTCGATGGCGATGAAGCGGGCATTAAGAGTGCCTCAATTCTCGTTGAGGGAACTAATGCTTACGGATTCTTAAAATCCGAATCGGGTGTTCATAGACTTGTGCGCGTTTCACCCTTTGACTCTTCGGGAAGAAGGCACACATCTTTTGCTTCCCTCGAGGTCATGCCCGAAATTACCGACGATGTTGAGATTGAGATAGCCGACGATGATTTAAAGGTCGATACCTACAGAGCAAGCGGCGCCGGCGGACAGCACGTTAATAAAACCGAGTCGGCGGTAAGAATTACCCATATCCCGACAGGTATTATAGTCGCCTGCCAGAATGAGCGCAGTCAACATCAGAACAGAGACGTTGCTATGAAAATGCTCCGTTCCAAACTTATGGAGATAAAAGAGCGCGAGCATTTAGAAAAAATTGAGGACATTAAAGGTGTTCAAAAGGATATTGCCTGGGGCTCGCAGATAAGGTCGTATGTTTTTATGCCCTACACCCTCGCAAAAGACCACAGAACAAGCTTTGAAATGGGAAATATCGATGCCGTTATGGACGGAGATATTGACGGATTTATAAATGCATATCTCAAGGCCCTAAGCCTTGGCGAAATTTAAAAAGAGAGGAAATGTGCTATGAAGAGAAAAATAGCAGTCCTTGTAAGTTTTATTCTTGCGGCAGTAATGATTTGTACTGCCTGCAGCACCCCTAAACAAAATAAATGGACTCTGGAAATAGACGGTGTCAACACAGAAATAGCCTGCCCCTTAAAAATTGACGGCAGAGAGGTGGACTTTGACCTTTTCCGCTACTACTATCTGGCTCTCAAAGAGCAGGTTGAGTACGAGGATTCAACAGTCGATTTTAAGGACAAAGAGGCGCAGGATTCCCTTATGAATCTTGCGCTCGGTCAGGTAAAATATGTTATGGCGGTTGAGGATACTGCTAAGAAATACGGCTTTACATTGTCCGATGAGGATGTCGCCGAGATAGATGAGAAAATGAAGTCGGTGTTTGACAAGGTAGGCGGTGCCGATGCGTATAGAGAGGAACTTAAGAAAGGCAATCTCACACAAGAACTTTATGAGAGACTGCTTACCTCAAATGCGCTTTACACCGCAATGTCTGAAGAACTTGTCGGAATTGAGGGAGATGGGCGTAAAATAACCGTCACCTTTGATGAGGCGGTAAAAGCCTTTGATAAAACAACCTATCGGCTTGCCGCGATTCCCTTCGCAATTTCTACCCTTGATGAAAATGGTAAGCCGCTTGATAATGAAACCGTTAAAAAGAATCAGCAAAACGCTTTAAAAGAGGCAGAAAAAGCATATAAAAAACTTGCCACTACCGACTTTTTAGACCTCATGAAAGAGCATTTTGAAAAAGAAGAAAATATAGATCTCCAGCAGTATTATCCTATCGATAATCTTTCGATGATAGTTGGCAAGGAAATTAAAGATCTTAAGGTAGGGGAATATTCAAAGCCAATGCTTTCGGAGTCGGCTTACTTTATTTTCTACCGCCTTGAGCCCGATAAGGAATATCTTTTGAAGAATGGAAAGCAAAATGTCATTCTCGCCTGCTCAGCCGAGAAACTCGACGAAATTCTTGACGATTATATAAGTTCATATAAGGTTGAAAAGGGCGAAGGCTTTGATAAAATAACTCCCGAAACATTAGTTTAAAGGAAAGATAGAATGTATAAATTAAAAGGACTTCATAAAAGGGCAAGGCGCGGCGAATTTACCACTGTGCACGGCACTGTACAGACCCCCGCATTTATGAATGTTGCAACCGCGGGCGCAATAAAGGGCGCCCTCTCGGCTTATGACCTTAAAGACATAAACTGCCAGGTTCAGCTTTGCAACACCTATCATATGCATCTGCGCCCGGGCGATGAAATCGTAAAAAGGCGCGGCGGACTTCATAAGTTTACCGGTTTTGACGGGCCGATTTTAACTGATAGCGGCGGATTTCAGGTCTTTTCGCTTTCCAAACTGCGTGAAATACGCGAAGAGGGCGTGTACTTCCGCTCCCATCTTGATGGACATCCCATCTTTATGGGCCCCGAAGAGAGTATGCGTATTCAGTCAAATTTAGCATCGACTATTGCGATGGCGTTTGATGAGTGTGTCGAAAACCCCGCCGAGTATGAGTATGCAAAGAAATCATGCGAGCGTACAACCCGCTGGCTTATGCGCTGCAAGGATGAGATGCAAAGGCTCAATAAACTTCCCGAAACCATAAATAAGAACCAACTTCTTTTCGGCATAAACCAGGGTAGTACCTATGATGACCTTCGTATAAAACATATGCAGGATATCGCAAAGCTCGACCTTGATGGCTATGCCATAGGCGGACTTGCCGTAGGCGAGAGCGCCGAGGAAATGTATAGAGTTATCGCAGCGGTTGAGCTATATATGCCTAAGGATAAGATAAGGTACTTAATGGGCGTCGGCACTCCCGTGAATATTTTAGAGGCAGTCAATCTCGGAGTCGACCTCTTTGACTGTGTTATGCCATCGCGCGATGCAAGGCATGGACACCTTTTCACATTTAACGGAACAATGAATATCATGAATGCTAAATATGAAGAGGACGACAGACCTATTGACGAAAACTGCAACTGTCCCACCTGCCAAAAGCACAGTAGAGCATATATACGTCATCTTTTCAAGGCAAAGGAAATGCTCGGAATGCGCCTTGCGGTGACTCATAACCTGTATTTTTATAATGACCTTATGCAAAAGATAAGGGATGCGCTCGATGAGGGGCGTATTGACCAGTTTTATGAAAAGTATAGAGAGATTCTCGGTAAAAGGATTTAAAGCTTTAAAAACTGTTAATAATAAAGTACTTGCAAAACATATGGCATTTGTGTATAATTAAACTAATAACTTTGGAGGTAGACAAAAATGAACTTTTTACTTGATGCACCTGTAACCAGCACACCTGAGGGAGCTCAGGGCGGAATTTTAGGCACAATTCTTTCGCTTCTTCCCTTTATTCTTATGATCGTTATCTTCTATTTCTTTATGATTCGTCCTCAGAAAAAGAGAGATAAAGAGATCCAGAGTATGAGAAGTAACCTTCAGATTGGTGATGAGGTTGTTACAACAGGCGGAATTATCGGTATCGTTGCATCCTTAAAAGAGGATACAGTTGTTATCGAAACAGGTTCCGATAGAAGCAAGGTAAGAATTGCTCGTTGGGCTATTGCTCAGAACAATACTGTTCACGAAGAAGTAGAAGAAAGTAAGTAATAACCTGAGGAAAAACCGCATAAGATGTATAAAAAGCGCAAGAGTCACTTGCGCTTTTTGTATCTATCTTTAAAGGGGAATTACTATGGCAAAATTAAACGCGACAAAAAATACAATGGGACCAACCGCAAGACTCCTTCGTGCCTGCGCTATCGGCGCGGCGGTGGGTCTTGTTTGCGCTGTAATTTTGTCACTTGTGGCGGCAGTTGTGGTGGATAAATTTGACCTTCCACAAAGAAGCATTCTGCCGGTTTCTATGGCGGTGCTCGGCGTGTCGTCGTTTATAGGCGGGTTTTTATCGGGACTATTAAATCGCCGACGCGCCCTTATAGTCGGTGCCCTAACCGCGTTTTTTATGTTCGCCATCGTGTTTGTGGCATCATTTTTCGTGCCCGATGAGAGTATCGGTGCCAATGTTTTGTATAAAGCACTGGTTATTTTAGTGCCCGCACTTGTCGGCTCAATCATTTCGGCAAACCTACCCCGTAGGGATTAGAAAAT
>JAZQLL010000221.1:0-5708 GCA_045542675.1 Oscillospiraceae bacterium | reverse complement strand
GTAGCGCCGCTTGAAGAAATATCATGGACAAGTCCGTCAATTTCCGAGCGGTGTTCCTGCTTTACGGGAATAACAAATCTTCCATCTCTTTGGGTTACTATAGCATCCTGCAGGTGCTTCTGATGCGACTGACTTCTTATTATTTTATCAAGCTTCTCGCGAATTTGTTGGTTTTCCCTTCTGATACTTCTTCGAATATTGGAAAGTTCCAAACTTGCATTATCCGCAACAGTATCTTCAGATATAATTGATGTAAATATCTTTTCTTCTAGGTACTTGTTGGGCGAAAGCGAATTGAAAATGTAATCAATACTTGTCTGTATCGACTGAAATTGCTCTCTGTACTGGGTTAACGAGTAGATATTTCTAAGCACTTCTGCAACCCGCAAAAGCTCTTTTAAAGACAAATTTCCGCCGCTTTTTGCTCTATTTAAAGCATCAGAAACATTAACAACGCCGCTAAGGCGCGGAGAACCGAATTTTGCCGCAAGGTCATAGGCATCTTTTGTGCGACTAAGCGCCGCTAATGCATCTTGATAATTATAATTTGGGCACAACGACAAAACCTTCTCTGCGCTATCAGCAAAGCAGGTTTCCCTGGAAATTATTTCCAGTACCCTATCAAGTTCAAGGCATAACTGGTGCTTATTTTGTTCGTTGTGATTCATAAAAACGTCCCTATCATTTAAGTGATTGATTTTAAAAATTCAAGTGATTTATAGTTTCTCTCGGTTTGCCATACAAGATAGCTTTCGCACACCTCACCGAGCAGTTTTAAATTATCATTATCGAGTGTAAAGGAAAAAACCTTTGCAGGCTCAGAATAGATAATGTGACGCATTGCGGCAAGAACTGCCGGAGTTAGTTTGGCATATCCAACCTCTGACGCCTCACTTTGTGTACTTTTTGCGCAATCATCACATATAATCTCGCCGTCATTTATGTAAAAGCGCATAATTTTATCAAATTCTCCGCAACAAGAACAAGCAACAAGATTCGGTTCAAAACCGCTTAAAGCCATTGTTTTAAGTTCAAAAACCGATTTGATTATCTTGTCATCTTTGTTTGTATTGGACAAAAGGTGCATGCAGTTTAATGTGAGTTTGAGAATATCATTAAGGTTATCGCCCTCGGGTCTCAGTTCGCACAATACCTGACAGAAATATGATGCAACAGAAAGCCTGGTGAGGTCATATCTCATATCGTAAAAAACGGTAATAATATCTGCCCCGTTAACTGTGTATTTTGATTTGTTATAAAACAATTCAAAACTTGAGTAGCAAAACAGCGATGTTGGAGCAGAAAGTTGACTTGACTTTGAGCGTGCACCTTTAACAAACGCCTCTACAGTTCCGAGCGAGTCGGTGAGTATGGTTATATATTTATCTTTTTCTCCCGAATCAGTTTCTCTTATCACGATTCCACGTGTTCGGATCTGCATTTTCCCTTTGCGCCTCCTTGCCAGCGACAGAACTACCCTCCGCTGATAATTGTTTATATAACATATAAACGCCTATATTTCCGGTTTTTTCGAATAGTTTCCACAACTGTGCCGCCTGCATATTATCAGCTCCGTTAAAATAAATTAGTAATTTTAATTTAACCCGTTACTGATATTATATGATGTGGAAACTTTTACATTTCCGAGGAAATATATTATTCTTCGGAAAGTCCGAATTCTTTTATAAGACTTTCACTATTGCGCCAGTCCTCTTTTATCTTAATCCAACATTTGAGGTTGACGGGCATATCAAGAAATTTCTCAAGATCTTCTCTTGCTAGCGAACCGATTTTCTTAAGCATACTTCCGGATTTGCCTATTATGATGCCTTTATGACTTTTCTTTTCGCAGTAAATGGTTGCATCAATATCCATTATATTTTTGTTTTCGCGCTCGCGCATTCTTTCTATAGAAACCGCAATACCGTGCGGAACCTCATCCCTAAGCAAAACGAGTAATTTTTCGCGAATAAGCTCGGCGGCAATTACCTTTTCGGGTTGGTCGGTAAGTGTATCTTCGGGGAAAAAATGCGGCATTTCAGGAGCGTTTTTAACTATTGAACCGATTACTATATTAAGGTTGTCCCCTTCCTGTGCCGATGCAGGAATAATCTCCTCAAAATTATAAAGTTTTCTGTAATTATCAATAAGTTCTGCAAGTCTTTTCTTGTTTTTGATGCAATCGGTTTTATTAATTACTAATATAGCCTTGCATTTTTGCGCCTTTATTGATTCGATAAGTGAGATTTCGGTTTCATCGGGCTCTCTGAACGCCTCGGTAACGAGAATTATCATATCGACTTCGGAAACCGCGTCAAGAATTGCCTTTTTCATATGATTCCCAAGGCGATTTTTAGGCGCCAACATACCGGGAGTATCGGTGAATACAATCTGAGTTTCATCAAGGGTCAACACACCCATAATCTTTGTTCTGGTTGTTTGAGGCCTGTCGGACGTAATTGCGATTTTTTCGCCTAAAAGAGCATTTAAAAGGGTGGATTTACCAACATTCGGTTTTCCAATTATTGTAACGAAAGATGAGCGTGTTTTTTTCATATCAATCTCCAATTATAAACATAATGCCGCATTAAAAATACGGCATTATGCTAAATTATTCCATATCCTCAAGTACGTAGCTCGCGCCTCTGGAAAGACCGAGATTTGCGAGAACTTCCTCTTCCTTTTCGCGCATTCTCACGAGTTCCATACCGCCGTTTTCGTGGTGGTATCCGAGAAGATGAAGCATAGAATGAACGGTCAGGAAACCGATTTCCCTTTGAAGCGAATGACCATAATTCTCTGCCTGCTCCATAGCTTTTTCTACAGAGATAACAACATCTCCGAGAAGGCAGGCATCAGTTTCAGGGTTTTTATCCCAAACTCCGTTTTCTCCAAGCGGGAATGAAAGAACATCCGTTTCCATATCCTTGTTTCTGAACTTTGCATTAAGAGAGCGAATCTCTTCGTTATCAACAAAATTCACGCTTACCTCTGCGCTTCCCTCAAACTTTTCATTTGTGAGAACCGCGGTACAGCAACGACGAACAAGCATTCTGATACCGGTAGGAATTTTAACTGCGTTCTGATGATTTACGATTGTTACTTTTACTCCGTCCATTATGTCCTTCCTCCTGCTCATTTTTCTCATAAGCCTTGATGATTTGTTGAACAAGCCTATGTCTTACAACGTCTTTTCTTGTAAAGAATATCTGGTCTATCCCCTCAATATCCTGAAGAATTTTCAGTACTGTTTTAAGTCCTGAGGACTTGTTTGAGGGTAAATCTATTTGAGTAATATCGCCCGTTATAACGATTTTTGAACCAAAGCCCAAGCGGGTTAAAAACATTTTCATTTGTTCGGGTGTTGTGTTCTGTGCTTCGTCGAGGATAATAAATGAATCATCAAGCGTTCTGCCTCGCATATAAGCAAGCGGCGCCACTTCGATACATCCTCTCTCCTGATATTTCTGGAAATTTTCGTATCCGAGCATATCGAAAAGTGCGTCATAAAGCGGTCTTAAATACGGATCGACCTTATTCTGCAGATCACCGGGCAAGAATCCCAGGTTTTCGCCTGCCTCAACCGCAGGTCTTGTGAGAATAATTCGGTTTACCTGGTTAGCCCGAAACGCCTTGACCGCCATAGCAACTGCAAGATATGTTTTACCCGTTCCTGCGGGGCCTACGCCGAAAACGATAGTGTTTTTATCTATTGAATCAACATACTGTTGCTGACCTAGGGTTTTAGCCCTTACGGGACGACCTTTAGAAGAAATACAGATACAGTTATCACCAAGCGAAGATACCATATCATCCTTGCCTTCATCAACAAGAGAAATAACATATCCGATATTTTGCTCGGTAAGAGGCTCTCCCTTTTCAACAAAGGTCAAAAGGCATCTTATTACTCTTATGGCGCGGGAAACATCCTCTGCCTCGCCCTGAACCTTTATTTCACTGCCGCGGCACAGAATAGAAACACCGCATTCTTTCTCAATTATTTTGATATTGCTATCAAAATTTCCGAACAAAGTAAGAATATGCTCAAGTCGCTCAATGTTAATTAACTGCTCTGACATAAGTAAAATTTACCTCACATCTTTATATATTTAGTATTCTATCATATTTTTTTCAATTTGTCACCATTTTAATACAATTTTTTTAACTTTTTTAATCTTCTGTTTCTATATATTGTTGCTTAGCAATATCTATATGTACAACATAATCGACGACGGCGGTAATTTGCCTGTTATCCGAGTGAAATTCCACGTTCTTTTCAATGATTTTTCCCTCTGAAAAGTTTTCGCTCTCAAAGTGTTCTATCTGAAGATTCAGGCGGTCTTTAACACTAGCATCGTCAAGGATTATCTCCTTCGTTAAAGCTTTTGAAAAATTATATTTTATCACTTTAAACGGAAACTTAAGACCAAATATTTTTACTACATTTTCTTGTGTTTGACATTTCCATTCGCTCCCCTTAGGCTTCTTTTCAAAATGTAGCGGAATTTCTTTGCAAAACGCCTCAAAGGCATATAGGGTTTTGCTTTCTGTACCGACTTTTTCAATGCCGTTTCTTGACTGCACAAACTCTTTTGATATAGAAACTTCGGCGGTAACCTTTCCCCTGCTATGTTCTAAAATTACATTGTCTTTCTTGTCATTATAAAGCCCCGAAACTAAAAGTTCGCCCTTTACAACTCCGCTCCCTACCATGGCAATAGGTTTGCCCTTAGTTATCTCCATTCTTATGATTTTTCCATCGGTTGATGCAACAAGATTTGAGGGCTTGTTGTCGCTATCCATTCCGGGAATTACGCGCCTTTCTTTAACCTCTACGTGTGCCGAACTACCGTCTAAATTTATGCTTATCCATGAAAGGTCATATAGCCGACTCTTCATTTCATTCTCGATGCTTGTGATATTTATTTTACTCTTTTTGACGCCGTTTTTAAAGCCGCACTCCTCAAGCGTCTGAAGTATTACGTTTTGCGAAAGTCTATTGTTTCCGCTCACATCAACGCTCCAGACAAATCCCGACAAATAAATTAAAAGCACCACCATTAAAGCGGCGCCCGCTACAAGTCCCCACCGTTTTCTGTATCGGTTTACAACAAATCTAATACCATATTTTTTTATTATTTTTCTGCGTGCTTTGTTTAGTTTGATTTTTTGAAGTTTTCTGTAGGAATCAACCGAACACTCTGCAGTTAAGACGTATTTTGACATGGAAATTTTGCTTAAATGAATTTTGTTTTTTATGCACTGATTTAAAAACTCTTCGGGGTTATTACTTTTCAGAGTGAATTTTATCTGGCCGCTTATGTATCGTACGATTTTTTTAATAAGCATAGTATCTCCTTTGTTAGTCAAAAGTCACAGAATTAATTTTACCCTTAATTACAGCGTTTTTTTCACTGAAATTTTGCATAAACAGACCCACCCCGTCAAAACTTACTGTTTGCTTTTTAAATTTTAATTTAATGATATTTTCTTTACATTCAATAATCTTGTATATTCCCTCGATTTCAATATGATTTTGACCGCTTATTTCTATGTAAGGAAGATCAGCTAAGGATATGGGTGACATATCTGTCTGATTCTCAGCAAAACCTAAAACACCGCCGTTTTTTAATTTTTTTCTCAACTCTATCACACCTTCGTTTTTTATAATTTTTATGCACTGTATCGCCGTTTGTTTCTTTTTTTAT
>JAZQLL010000220.1:0-6070 GCA_045542675.1 Oscillospiraceae bacterium | reverse complement strand
TTTTCATCAACGGGTCTATCCACAAGGCTTGAAACCAGCGCCGCAGCAACGGCAAGGTCTGCTGCAGGCTCGTCAAGTGTGAGTCCGCCTACTATATTAAGGTAGGCATCCAGATTTCCGAAAAAGTAGCCTACGCGTTTTTCTAAAACGGCTATTATCATAGCCATTTTGCTATAATCAAAGCCTGTTGAAACGCGCCTTGGCGCGGCAAGTCCACTCTTTGAAACAAGCGCCTGAACCTCCGCCAAAATAGGTCTTGTACCTTCCATAACGCAGACAACACAACTGCCCGAAACACCGCTCGGGCGCTCGGAGAGGAGCATTTGTGAAGGATTTGGAATCTCAACCAGTCCCTGCGACTGCATTTCAAAAACGCCTATTTCATTAGTTGAGCCGAAGCGGTTTTTAGTCGCACGCAGGATTCGGTACGACATATTTTTATCGCCTTCAAAATAAAGAACGGTATCAACTATATGCTCTAAAACCTTAGGACCCGCAATCGCTCCGTCTTTATTTACATGCCCTACGATAAATATGGGGATTTCGGCGGTTTTAGCCGCTTTCATAAAGACATTTGTGCACTCTCTTACCTGTGTGATACTTCCCGTAGAGGAAGAAACCGAGGAAAGACTCATTGTCTGAATGGAGTCAATCATAACTACATCAGGCTTAAACTTTGCGATTGTATCAATAATTGTTTCCACGTTGGTCTGAGAAACTAAGAAAAGATTATCGCTCTCAACAGAAAGGCGATTTGCACGAAGTTTTATCTGTCTTGCCGATTCCTCGCCCGATACATAAAGTACACGAAGTCCCTCGCAAAGATAACGGCAAATCTGAAGAAGCAGAGTTGATTTACCTATACCGGGATCACCGCCGAGAAGCACGAGCGAGCCTTTTACAAGTCCGCCGCCGAGAACTCTGTCAAGTTCGCCGACGCCTGTATAGTATCTATGCTCATCGTCTGTGCCTATTTCGTTTATACTTTTAGGCTCGGTGTATCCTATTGTGCCGAGTTCAGACGAAATCGCGTCAGTTTTGCCGCCCGATGCGGATACGACCTCTTCCTCAAAGGTGTTCCATCGATTGCAGGAAGGACATTTCCCGTTCCATTTGGGCGACTGATAGCCGCACTCGGTACAAACATATACAGTTTTAAACTTCTGTTGTGCCATTTTATTTTTCCTTTCGTTTATCCTTCTCTATAATACTCGCAAATACTTTGCGCGATTGTAAATGCAATTTTGGTTTGATAATCGGCTTGATTTAAAAGCTGCGCCTCATTACCATTTGACAAAAATCCGCATTCAATAAGTACACAGGGAGAATTTATTTTCTTAAACAAAAATAAATCCGAATAGGCCTTCTTAACTTCCCTATTGTTTTGCGGATTTATATTTTCCTTGAAATTTTCCTTTAAAATAGTGGCGAGTCTTTCGCTCTCCTGTGCATTGGCGCTTCCGTAAAACATCTGTGCGCCGAAATATTTTTCCTGCGAAAAACAGTTTTGATGAATGCTGACAAAAACGCTGTCGTAGGTGCTGTTTGCGATTTTAAGTCGGGCGTACATATCTTCTTTTTTGGTGCTTGCGAGAGCGCCCTCGTCAGTTCTCGTCATAACGGTTTTATATCCTAAAAGTTTTAGAACTTGCTCAAGTTTCCTTGCGATAGAAAGGTTGATATCCTTTTCCAAGACGCCGTAAACCGAGGTGGCTCCCCCGTCAAATCCGCCGTGTCCTGCATCTATAACTACAGTTTGCATGGCTGCGGTTGTGTTGAATGTGTGAATAATATTTCGCGGAGTTAAAAACCTTGCAAATGCAAACACAAGTGCAACTGTGCAGACTACCGAAAGCACTGTGGTTATCCATTTTTTTAAGCCAAATTTATTCAATTAAAGCACCTCCCCCGACACCATAAAATATATGCTTTCGGAAGGCACATTTATACAACAACTATATTATAATCCAAGATTGATATTTTTTCAATATCTAATATAAATAGTTAGTAACTCCAGTATCATGCGCCGCTTTTCGCATATTGTGAGGAGATGATGCAAATAATAACAAAAACTAGAAAAGAGGTTTTGTATGATGCAGTCATCAGTTAAAGTTGAGCAGAAAAAGTCTTATTCGGTCATTCTGCCCAAAGTGCACCAAAACGGTTGTTACGAAATGCGGCTTGAAAGCATCGGCGGACTCGGAGCCAACCTTTGCGGAAAGTTACTGGGCGAACTCGGTGCGGCATATTTAGGGCTTAACGCCACCGCATTTTCAAGTTACGGCTCTGAAAAGCGCGGCTCTCCCGTTAAATCCTATGTGCGCTGGAGCGCTCCCGAATGCGAAATTTTGCACAACAGTCCCATCGAGCATCCACATATTTTAGTGCTGTTCCATGAAGCACTCTCGGGCGCCATGCCCGTCACTGCTGGTGCGGACGAAAACTGCACAATCATAGTGAATACCGCAGACTCGCCTCAGCAGACGCGCGAAAATCTGAAACTATATGCCGGTACAGTTTGTTGTGTAGATGCACTTTCCCTAGCGCTTGAGAGTAAAAGCAGAATAAACATGGTAATGCTCGGGGCGGTTGCAAAAGCATCAGAATTTATTCCTATTGAGGCGGTAAAAGAACTAATTACCGACACCCTGGGTAAAAAATATCCCGCAATGTTAGAGAGCAACCTAAAGGGCGTTCAGTTGGGTTTTGATAATGTTAAAATACAGAAATTTTCTCCGGACGACCGCTTTACAAAGGTTGAATATGATGAGGCTAAAAATAAATGGGGATACAGCAATGCTCCTATAGGCGGCGTAAACACCCATTTCGGAAGTACAGTTTCAAACGACTTATCCCCATCGCGCGAGGGTTTTATCCCGCTTTTTATACCCGAAAAATGTATTCACTGCGGTTTATGTGATACCACATGTCCCGATATGGTTTTTCAGTTTATCGAGGGTGAATACAAAAACAGACCGACCATGATGAACAGAGGACTTGACTATCATCACTGCAAAGGATGTTTACGCTGTGTAGATGTTTGCCCAACCGGAGCACTGGTTGTCGGAAAAGAAAGTGAGCATCCCGACAAAAAATGGTTTGTGCGCAACAAGGACCTTATAGTCGACAGTCTTGATTTCGAGCCTGCGGGCGCAGACCCTTGGATAACCGGCGAATCTTATTTAGATGAAAAGCGCGTGGATGGAGGACTTATGTAAAATGGAAACTGCAAATCAGAAACTGTTATTTGAAAGCGGAAACGAACTTGCCGCCTATGCGGCAAAGCAGATAAACTATCACGTAATGGGTTATTATCCCATCACACCGTCGACACAAATTGCGGAGTACCTTGACAGAATGGGCGCCGACTCAGAACATTCAATAGCGCTTATGCCTGCTGAGGGTGAACACAGTGCCGCAGGTATTTGTTACGGCGCCTCTTGTGGCGGCGGCAGAGTTTTTAATGCTACCTCGGCAAATGGTTTATTATACGCTCTGGAGCAGTTGCCCGTTCAATCGGGAACTCGGCTTCCTATGGTGCTGAATGTTGCCTGCCGCACTGTGTCGGGTCCCCTTTCGATAAAAGGCGACCACAGTGACATAATGTACACACTCAACTGCGGCTGGATTATTTTATTTGCAGATTCACCGCAAGAGGTTTATGACTGTAATATCTGTGCCATAAAGATTGCCGAGAGGTTAAGACTGCCCGTTATAGTAGCGTTTGATGGATTTTTTACAAGCCACCAAAAAAGAAACTGCTATGTATTTTCCGACGACCTGACTGTCAGAGAGTTTATCGGTCCCGTAAACTACAATTACACCGCACTTGACCCTGAAAATCCCGTTACAATGGGTTCATATATGAACGAGCCCGATTTGATGAACAACAAATATCAACTTCATTTAGCAATGCAGGAAGCACGCGCCGAGATTCCGGAAATTTTCTCGGAATATGAGAAATTATCCGGCAGAAAGTTAAGCACTGTAAAGTCATACAAAACCGAAGATGCCGAAGTTTTGATGTTTGTGTTAGGCTCTTCCTATCTTACTGCCAAAGCGGCGGTTGACAGACTTCGTCTTGAGGGCAAAAAGGTAGGCGTGTTTTCGCTCTCGGTACTGCGCCCCTTCCCTTCTTTGCAAATTGCTGATCTTTGCAAAAACGCGCGCACGCTTATCATAGCCGACAGGCAGGACAGTTACGGCGCAAACGGCGGAAATATGTCACTTGAAATCCGCGCCGCACTACAACAAGAAGGCATAACGATGCGGGTTATAAGCCGTATTTACGGTCTCGGCGGGCGCGATTTCTTTGAGGAAGATGCGGTAGAATTATTTGAGTCATGCTACAATCAAAGCACACCCGATTTCGATTATGTCGGCGTTTATCCCGGCGAGAGCGACTATGATCCTAAGCCCTACTTTGAGCCCGTTACAAACGAAGAGTCCCCTACTCTTATTTCTTGTACCGAGGAAAACGGCAAGGTAACCGTCAAGGGTGCAACCGTCCGCGATACGACTGCGCGTGAAAAGAGGCTCGCCCCTGGTCACAGCGCTTGTCCCGGTTGCGGAATTCCCGTAAATGTCAATCTCCTTTTAAGAGGAATTGAAGGGAATGTTGTTCTTCTCTTTCAGACCGGTTGCGCAATGGTTGTAACAACGGGTTATCCCAAAACATCATTTAAGGTCCCCTATGTCCACAATCTGTTCCAAAACGGCGCCGCAACACTGGCGGGACTTTCTAAAATGTACCACAAAATGCAGGAGCGCGGCGAACTTCCCGAAGGAGATATAACATTTATTATGGTAAGCGGTGACGGCGGAATGGACATAGGTATGGGTTCTGCCCTCGGCACCGCTTTGCGCGGCGACAGCGTAATTTTATTTGAATATGACAACGGCGGCTATATGAACACGGGGTATCAGTTATCCTATTCCACTCCTATGGGTGCAAAAAGCGCCACCTCACATCTCGGAGAAAATCAATGGGGCAAGAAATTCTTTCACAAGGATATGCCGCAAATTATGGCAGCCACAGGTATGCCCTACGTTGCTACCGCGGCCGAATCCGAGCCCAATGATTTTATTAAAAAAGCGGCAAAAGCGCAGTACTACGCTAAGCATTACGGCACTGCATATATTAAATGTCTATCTGCCTGCCCGCTTAACTGGGGTGACAAGCCCAACACCGAGCGAAAGGTTATTCAAGCGGCAGTAAACAGTTGTTATTTTCCGCTATACGAAGTCGAAAGAGGTATCACCTCTCTATCCTACGACCCCGAGGCAAAAGGCAAAAAAATCCCCATAGAAGAATGGCTTAAAATGATGGGCAGAACAAAGCATCTATGTAAGGAAAATTACAGCGAGATAGCGAGCGGGATTCAAGCAGAAATCGACAGACGCTGGCATCGTTTAAAGGCTCTGTCAGAACATCCCGAACTGTAAGGGGACAATAGTTTGTGTAATCGTTTACAATATGAAACTAGTCCCTATCTTTTGCAGCAACAAAAACACCCTTGCAATTTCAGGTTGCAAGGGTGTTTTTTAACTGTTATTTTTTCTTATTGTCAGCAAAAACGAGTTTTTCGCCTATAACAATTCTCTTTCTGCCCATATTGTAAGGAATATACGAAAGAAGAGGTATTATTGTAGGCACAAGGCAGGCCAAAGATGCCTGAAGCGGTGTCGCAATTGTCTGACCCCACTGTGCAGTAAGCGACGGGTTGCTGCTCGTTGGAACGGGATGCAGGAAGTGATAAAATCCCCAGAACTGTGATGAGCAAACCCTGATTATTCCGGTAACGTCGGGAATGATCTTGAAACTCATAAGCAACATAGCAATTGCCATAAGGTAATAAGGAATTGCGGCAATGAATCCTATGAGGACTCCCCTGAATTTAGAGTAATGTGCTATACCTAAATTGATTTTTTGCTGGTCAACATCTCCGCAATCCCAGAGCGTTCCATACAAAAATATAAACTGAGTTACAAGTCCTAAAAGAATAACTACATACTCAATTTGAAATCCTTCTGTCTTTTGCCACTGATTCGGGAAAACCGCGGCCAAAAG
>JAZQLL010000219.1:0-6472 GCA_045542675.1 Oscillospiraceae bacterium | reverse complement strand
AAAACAGGCATCCGTTTGGATGCCTGTTTTTTATTTTTCTTATTTATTTCAGGTTATTTAGTATCTGTTCAATTTGTGCCTTTACGAGCAGGAATGCCTGCTCATTTTTGCCGCCGTTTAGGATAACATCAGCATATACCTTGGTGGGTTTTACATAGGTGTTATGCATCGGTTTAACGGTTGACAGATATTGATGGATAACACTGTCAAGGTCACGTCCTCGCTCCATGATATCGCGGCGGGCGCGCCTTAGGATTCTCTCGTCGGCATCGGTCTCAACATAAATCTTAAGGTCCATACATTCTCTGAGGGCATAATCGTGAAAAATGAGAATGCCGTCGATTAAAATAATCGGGCGGGGTTTTATTTCGATAACGCGGCTGCTTCGGGTGTGCTTTGTAAAATCATACACGGGACAGAGCGCAACCTGTCCGTTTTTCAGTTCTTCCAAATGGCGCACCATCAGGTCAAACTCCAGCGCCTCGGGGGCATCGTAGTTAAGAAGCGCCCTCTCTTCAAGCGTCAAATCGTCGTGCGGAAGGTAGTAATTATCGCAACTAATCAGTGAAATATCATCGGGAAACGCTTCCTTTAGTCTACCTGCAAAAGTGGATTTTCCCGAACCGCTACCGCCTGCAATACCGATAATGTATGGTTTCATATCTGGCACTCCTATAAATTTATTTGACAAAAAATGCCTTAATCTATGTAAGATAAGTATACCGCACAAGGTAGCAAGGTGTCAAGACACAGATGTCTGGTAGGCGTTCATAGCCAACCCGAAATGCCCACAAATAAAAGAATCCAAAAAACATTTAAAAAATCACAAGATTACTATTGACAATCATATGACCGTGTGATATTATAATAACACAGACTACAAGATAGGGGGTATAGGATGGAGACGAAATATCCGGGAACGACAATAGAGGTTCTTTCTCTGCAAAAGGGAAATTCCAAGGTACTGTTTGACGGCATATTCGCCGCAGGCGGCATCACGCTCTCTCAGGTTTCGAATATGACAGGGCTCGAACCTTATCTTATTCAGAACTGGGTAAAGCGAAAATTTGTCAGTTCCCCCGTTAAGAAATTATACTCAAAAGAGCAATTCGCCCGAATCATTATTATAAATATGTTAAGGGAGTCGATGCAAATCGAATCAATCTGCAGTTTGCTTCAGGTAATCGGCGGAGAGGTTGATAACGAATTTGATGACCTTATAAAAGATGATGAACTTTATCATCGTTATTTTGATATGATTTGCGATGGCGAAATTGACATATCCGATAAATCGGTTGTTTTAAGCAAGGCGCAGAAAGCCGCGCAGGGTTTTGAAGGCAAAACCTTGACGGCGGAGCAAAAACTTGTAAGGATCCTGCAAATTATGCTCTATGCGCACACCGCTTCAAAACTCCGAGATAATGCAAAAGAGCTTCTTGCAAGTCTGCAATAACCATGTGAAAGGGGAGGGTTAAATGTTTTTTGTAGAGTGGTGGAATTCCTTAGGGCTGGCATCACAGATACTTCACTGTATCGCAATTCCTGCAACATTAGTGCTGCTCATACAAACAGTACTTATGTTTTTAGGGCTTGACGACAGTGCGGACGGAGAGGTCGAGTTTGACGCGCCCGATGGCGAGGTTGAACTTGATGCACTCGATGGCGAGGTCGAATTTGATTCGCCCGACGCAGATCTGGACGGCGAGGTTATAGGAGACGACGCCGACATAAATGTAGACGATGTATCAGGTCTTGACAGTCTGCATATTTTCACCGTCAGAGGAATAATCGCGTTCCTCGTTATATTCGGATGGGTCGGCATTGTGATGTTGTCCGCGAATGTAAACCTTGCAATTACCCTGGCTGTTTCAACAGCTTGCGGTTTTGCGATGATGGTGATTATAGCCTACCTATTTAAAGCGGTTATGCGTCTTAAAAGCGATGGCACCGCCAATAACCGCAATGCTCTTGGAACTGCAGGAAAGGTGTATCTCACCATACCGCCCGCACGCTCAGGCGAGGGCAAAGTCAACATAATGCTTCAAGGCGCTTATGTTGAAAGAAATGCCGTTACCGATGAAACTGAAGCTATCCCCACCGGCAGCGAGATAATCGTTGTCGGAACAAGCGGACAGACAAGTCTCATCGTTAAACGTAAATAAATTTTATAAAACGGAGGAAAAATTATGAACCCTGAAGTCATCTTTTTAATCATTGCTGTAGTGCTCGTTTTGGTATCCTTCCTCGTATGGATATGCTCGAGATACAAGAAATGTCCTTCAGACAAGATTATGGTAGTTTACGGTTCGATTGGTAAAAACAACGACGGTTCAAACCGCAGTGCAAAGTGTATCCACGGTGGTGCTGAGTTTGTCATTCCTGTTTTCCAGTCATATTCATACTTAGACCTTACTCCCATTTCGATTCAGGTCGACCTTAAAAACGCGCTTTCAAAGCAGAATATCCGAATTGATGTTCCCTCGAGATTTACTGTTGGAATCTCTACCGAGCCTGGTGTTATGCAGAATGCGGCAGAGCGCCTTTTAGGACTTCAACTTTCTGAAATTCAGGAACTTTCAAAGGATATCATCTTCGGTCAGTTGAGACTTATCATCGCAACAATGGATAACGAGGAAATCAACACCAACCGTGATAAGTTCCTCGCGGCTGTAAGCGAAAACGTTGAGACCGAACTTAAAAAGATTGGTCTTCGTCTTATCAACGTTAATGTTACCGATATCAGCGATGAATCCGGTTACATAGCTGCTCTCGGTAAAGAGGCTGCTGCAAAGGCTATCAACGATGCTAAGAAGAGCGTTGCTGAGCAGGATAGAGAAGGTTCTATTGGTGAAGCAAACGCTAAAAAGGAACAGAGAATCGAAGTATCTAAGGCTGATTCACTCGCTATCGAGGGTGAAAACGAGGCTAAGATGAAGATTGCGATGTCGGATGCGGCTCTCAGAGAAAAAGAGGCAGAGGCACTCAAAATTGCAACAACCGCCGAGAAAACTCAGGCGGCAAAGGCTTTGGAAGAATCCTATGCGGCTGAGCAGGCGGCAGAAAGAGCAAGACGCGATAAAGAACAGGCAACCTTGGAAGCCGACATTATCGTTCGTGCAGAAGCCAGAAAGAAGGAACTTGAACTTGCGGCTGAGGCAGAAGCCGAGCAAATTCGTAGAAAAGCAAAAGGTGAGGCGGATGCTATATTTGCTAAGATGGAAGCCGAGGCTCGCGGTGTAGAGGAAATTCTCAAAAAGCAAGCAGCAGGTTTTGCAGAGGTTGTTAAATCTGCAGGCGGCGATGCAGATGCTGCCCTTAAACTTCTCATAGCAGACAAACTTGAAGACCTTATGCGCGTTCAGGTTGATGCCGTTAAGAATATCAAGATTGATAAGGTTACTGTTTGGGACGGCGGACAAAACGGCGATGGAAAAACTTCTACCGCAAACTTCATTTCAGGTATGATGAAGTCGGTTCCCCCGCTTGACGAGGTGTTTGCAATGGCAGGTATGCAGCTTCCTTCACTTCTCGGTCAAAAGGTTCCCGAAAATAGCACAGAGGCTCCCGTTGCTCCCGTTATTGAGGCTACAGAACCCGCTGTAGCAGAAGTAGTAGAAGAGCCCGAGGCTGAATAATAATTAAAAGCAATATAAAAAAATAAGGCACCCAGACGGGCGCCTTATTTTTGTTTGTGAAACTATTCCAAATCTTCCTCAGCTGATAGAATCATTTCTTCCGCATTAACTTGAGAGCTGCATAAGTATATATCGTACTTCGAAAATGTCAAATTCTTCAATTTTTTCTAAACTGTCTGTAATGGCATTAAATAAACTAAAATATAGCTTTTTGTATATATCCATAAAGTCACCCCGTATAATTTAGTATACTTAAAATAAGTATACTGTCAACATCTTTTTATAAAATAATCTTAAAATATACTTAAATTAAGATTGTTTTGAGGTGAGATTTATGAGAAATAAGGAAAACAAGCACCTAGGAATTGAAGTAAGCCGCGAACTTCACTATAAACTTCATTATATTGCAAAGTATGAAGGCCGCTCGGGCAATGGACAAATATTGTATCTGTTAAATGAGTATATCCGAAAATTTGAAAAGGAAAATGGAGAAATAGAAGTAAAATAGAAATAGGCGCCCTGTCGGGCGCTTTTTTTGTGGGCTTATTTAAAATCTTTCTAGGCGGGTACGGTAATGTTTTTCTGTTTTGCTCATGCCGCGTCTTGTTATGCGTTCATGCCGCGCATCAAATAATAGTTGTTTTGTACGAAAATAACGGGCGACCAATGGTCGCCCTGCGATTTTAAGAATTTAAATTTTACCTTACAACCTCGTGGATTATTTTAAATGTGCCGAGGGCGCCGCTCTCGCTTGCTCCTATAACAAAGCGGTTTGCTTTAAGTTTTTCGGGTAGTGGCGTATCTTTCACTCGCTCGTAAGCGGCGGCAACCTTAGTAAAATCGTCGTCCATAAAAAGCGAGGTGTGGAAAAGAAAGTCTAGGTCGTACTCGTGCAGCGGCACGCCGTACCGAGCTTGTAGCATATTGTTTAAATCAAGCGAAATCCTCTCAATTTCGGGGCAACTTCGGTGCAAGATCCAGCAGATATTTTGGCAGTTTTGGATTTTGTCGGGCTTTATATAAAACGGCTCGATTTTCTCATAATAAGAGAGAATATCCGCGATGACATTGTCGACCTTTTGGGGAGCAACATCAAAGGAAATTTTAAGTGAAATGTGTTGCGGCAGGGTGAAACAAGAGTTTTTAAACCCAAGTTCGCGGTCGGCTAAAAGCGCCTTTTCTTTAAGAGACGGCATCTGCCCGTCAACATTTATGCCTATCCAGATATACATAAATTACCTCCCGAACTCGTGACCGATTATATAATCAATAAGCGCCGACATACTGCGGCTTTTCCACTTGTTTTTGTGATAAATAAGTTGCTTCCAGACATCCGCTTCCATATCGGGAACGTTGAGATAAATAAGTTTTCCTTCGGAGACCTTTTTGCGAGTAACAAAATCGGGCAAAAACGAAACCCCGATTCCCTTGTCCAAAACCGAGGTTATAACATCGGTGCGCCCGAGTTCCAGAATCGGCTGGATATCAATGGAGTGCTTTGCCATCGTCTCGTCAAAAACGTGGCGGTAGCCTGTGCCGTGCTCGGTTAAGATTAGCGGATATGAAGCAACTGTGGAAAGCTTGAGTTTCTTGTCGGTGGCGTAGGGGGAGTTTGCGCCCGTCACAAAATGCATATCGACTCTTTCCTCGTGCGCAATAACGAAATCCTGCCGATAGGCGTGATTGTCAAGGGTGAGCATCAGGTCCGCCTCGTTGCGCGAAAGGATTTTGAACATATCCTCGGTGTCAGCAGTAGAAAATCTAAGGCGCAACTTTGGGAATTTTGAATGAAAATCGCTGTAATTTGTGTTAATCATATCCTCGCATATAGAGTCGGGTGCGACAATTCTTATAAATCCGTTAAACTCGCTTGGCGCCGCCATCTGCGAAGAAAAATCCTCGGTAAGATTTCTTATCTGCTTTGCAAACTCCAAAACCTCGGCACCCTTTTCGGTAAGCGAAACGTTATGATTGATGCGCTCAAAAAGAGCGAAACCCATCTCGTTTTCAAGTTGCTTAATGTGAAACGAAACGGTTGACTGCGAGTAACCCAAACTGTCTGCCGCCTTTGTAAAACTGCCGAGTTCGGCAACCTGTGCAAACGTGATAAGATTGCGAATTTCCACGCCTTTTTCTCTCCTTTTTATAATCGAATATTTCGATAGTTATTATTAAATCAATTCATTTGACTAATACTCACACACATTATATACTATAATCAGACAAAAAACAATACTGGAGAGAAAAAATATGCCCGAAATCAAATTCTACAACAGACCGCAGATTCCTATGGAGATGCATAAGGTCAAAATAGTTCAAAAACTTAATCTCTTGCCCGCAAAAGAGCGCCTTGAAAAGATGCGTGAGGCAGGGTTTAATACATTTATGCTCCACAACGGTGACATTTTTATGGATATGCTGACCGATTCGGGCGTAAACGCTATGAGCGATAATATGCAGGCGGCAATGCTCCGCGCCGATGATGCCTATGCAGGCAGTGAGACCTTCTACCGCATGCGCGACAAGCTGGAGGAGATCTTTGGCATCAAGCATCTGCTCCCCACTCATCAGGGCCGCGCGTGCGAGCATATCATCGCCCAGCACTTTGTCAAGCCGGGCAACTGCGTGATCATGAACTATCACTTCACCACCTCCAAGGCGCACGTTACCCGTCTCGGCGGCCACGTTGAGGAGCTGGTAAAGGACGAAGGCCTTATTGCCAAAAGCACCTTGCCCTTTAAGGGAAATATCGATCTTGACAAGGTTCGCGCCTGTATCGAAAAAGAGGGTGCCTCCAACGTGGCGTATATGCGCATCGAGGCGGGCACCAACCTGAT
>JAZQLL010000218.1:0-16045 GCA_045542675.1 Oscillospiraceae bacterium | reverse complement strand
CCCAAAAATGTGTAGGAAACGGGCCAAGGATTAAGTCCGCAAACAAGGTTTGCAAGCTCATCTGCGCTCTTAGTAAAGTCCAAAACCGCCATTTCTTTACTGAGCATCGGCGCGTAAGTGGACTCGCTATCATTTTGAGGGGTTCTTTCTACCTCACCCTTTAAAATAAGGTCGGCGGTTTTTAAAAGAAGGTCGGCACCTAAAACTGCCAGGCGCTCATAAAGTTCGCCAGAAGTTTCGCCTTTTAAAATTTCAGTTTTTTCTTTTAGAATAATATCCCCCGTATCAAGTCCCTTATCCATGAACATCGTTGTAACGCCTGCATATTTTTCGCCGTTTATAACCGACCATTGGATCGGCGCGGCGCCTCTATACTTTGGCAGAAGCGAGCCATGGACATTAATGCAGGGGCAGATATTTAAAATATCCTCGGGGATAATTTTTCCATAGGCTACAACCGCTATCATATCGGGATTTTTACTGCGGATTATCTCGGCGGCCTTGCCATCCTTTAAAGTTTCGGGCTGAAACACCTCAATATTATTTAAAAGCGCGACCTCTTTTGTTGGCGGCGCGGTTAAAACTCTATGTCTACCGACGGGTTTATCAGGTTGGGTAAAAACCGCAGAAACATTATGTCCTGCAGAAATCAGCGCCTTAAGTGAAGTTGCGGCAAAATCGGGAGTTCCCATAAAAACTATATTCATTTTTCTGCCTCCCAGAGTTTATTTTTCAAAATGCAGGTCTTTTGCAAGGTCAACAAAAACCTTGCCATCGAGATGGTCGGTTTCGTGGCAGAATGCTCTTGCGAGAAGTTCTGTTCCCTTTATTTTAAAGTGTTTACCGAATCTATCCTGTGCTTTTACTGTAACAACATTCGGGCGTGTAACATCGCCATACTGACCCGGGAAAGAAAGGCATCCCTCCTGCCCCGTTTGTTCGCCCGAGGTCTTTATGATTTCGGGGTTGATAAGTTCGATGAGGTTATCATCAGTATCAATAACAACAACTCTGCGAAGTACGCCAACCTGAATGGCGGCAAGTCCTACTCCGTTAGCGTTATACATGGTTTCCGCCATATCATCGAGCAGAATCCACAGTTTTTCATCAAAATTTTCGACGGGTTTACATTTTTTCCTTAAAAATTCCTCATCGGTTACAATTTGTCTTATAGCCATTTTTATCTCCAATCTACATATTGCCAATATCGTTAAGATCGGCATACGCCGTTACATTTCTATTTTTTGAATCCTTATGAAACTCTTTTAAAAGCGACGACATAAACTCTCTGAACTGCTTATTATTTTTGCATTTGATTATGAGTTTATATCTATATTTTCCGAAAACCTTTACAACGTTCATGGGCGAGGGGCCCAAAACGCGCAGAGGAATTCCTTTTTCTTCAGGATTTTGCGCCTTTATCATGCTAACAAAGTCATCTGCAGAGCGCTTTGCCGCCTCATGATTATTTGAAACAAATCCCACGAGACACAAATCGCAAAACGGCGGGTAAAGCATTGCGCGGCGCATTGAAATCTCTTCATTAAAAAACTCGTGATAATCCTGCTGTGCGGCAAGCGAAATAACGGGGTTTTGCGGAGTTGTTGTCTGAATAATCGCTCTGCCCTTTTTATCTCCCCTACCGCTTCTGCCAACTACCTGAGTTATAAGCGAAAATCCTCGCTCATAGGCTCTGAAATCGTTTGAATAGAGTGTCTGGTCGGCATTGAGCACGCCTACGAGGGTAACATTCGGGAAGTTAAGCCCTTTTGCGACCATCTGTGTGCCGACCAAAATGTCATACTCCCCTCTCTCAAAGGCATCAAACTGCTTTTGGTGCTGCCCCTTACCGCTTGTATTATCCATATCCATTCGCATAATTCTGGCATCGGGGAACAAAATCTCAAGTTCGTCTTCCACCCTCTGTGTACCCTGTCCGCGATAGAAAAGGCGCTTGCTCTTACAAGAGGGGCACTCGCTTTGAAGCTCGGTACTATATCCGCAGTAGTGACACATTAGGCGGTTATTCTTTTTATGATATGTCAGAGCGATACTGCAATTTGGGCAGGTTATAACCTGCTTACAGTCACCGCAGTAAGCCACAGTATGATAGCCGCGGCGGTTATAGAGCAGTATTGTTTGCTCACCGTTTTTCAGGTTTTCCTTTATTTCATCAACAAGCGTGCTACTAAATGCGCTATCGCGCTCTACAAGGTCTCTATCCGACATATCAACGATAGTGACCTCGGGCAAAACGGCATTTCCAAAACGTTCATTTAGTTCAAAAAGGTGGTATCTTTCGCTCTTTGCATAGTGGAAACTATCTACCGAGGGGGTTGCAGATGCGAGCAGAAGCAACGCGTTATTTTTAGCGCATCTAAACTTTGCCGCCTCGCGAGCATGATACCTGGGGGAACTTTCGGACTTATATGTTCCTTCCTGCTCCTCATCCATAACTATTATTCCGATATTTGAAAGCGGAGCAAAAACTGCCGAGCGGGTTCCGACAACGACCTTTATTTCGCCATTTCTAATTCTCTTAAATTGGTCATACCTCTCGCCTACCGACAGTCCGCTATGCATAACGGCAACCGATGAGCCGAAATATTTATAAAAGGTTTTTACTGTTTGGGGAGTAAGAGATATTTCGGGCACCATTACTATAGCTTGTTTGCCCGATTTAACTGTATCGTTTATAAGGCGCAGAAAAACCTGGGTTTTTCCGCTACCTGTAACGCCGTATAAAAGAGCTGCATTAGCGCTATCGCTATTTAAAAGCTCTTTTATCTGCTCATAGACCTTTGTTTGATTTGTCGAAAGATTTATACTCTCGGCATCTACTATCTGCGAATTATTAGGTATATCTACCCTCATAACCTCATCATCAAAAAGTTCTACAACGCCCTTTTTAGAAAGTGCAGTCAAAACTGCGGGGGTTACGCCCGTAAAATAGCAAATATCTTTAACCGTTGCCTGACCTATGTCCTCTAAAATTGAAACAACCTCTTTTTGTTTAGGGGTAAGTTTCACTTCGGGGGCATCGGGAAGCAGTCTTGCCGTCTTTATAGTCTTATCGCCTATGTTTGTTTTGGCCTTATCGACCTTTCTGACAAGGTTTTTCTCCAAAAGAGACTTAAGCACCCTATCATCTACAAATCCGAAACTTTCTAAAAGTTTCTTTTGAGCTATCGGCTTTTGAGAGCCTAAAATAGCGCGGTACAATGCGCTTTCGTCGGGTGTTAAGGTTTCAAGCTTTACATCGTCTTGCGGCACTACTGCTTCATAGGATTCAGTAAGTTTTAAGTGCACTCCCGACGGGAGTTGGATTTTTACCGCTTCATACAATGTACAGAAGGTGTTTTGCGCGATCCACTTAGCGAGTTCCAGCCCCTCTTCGCTCATAATGGGCGAAGAATCGAGCACTGCCGAAATTTTCTTTAGTTTTTGGGTTTCGGCATTATAGGAAAATGCAAAAACCATTGCGATTTTCTTTACATTTGCCCTACCAAACGGCACAAGAACGCGAGAGCCGACAAAAACTTTATCGGCAAGTTCGCTTGGAACTGCATAGTCAAACAAAGCATCAAACGAAAAAGCGGTGTTTTCAACCGCAACTTTAACAATTTTAAGTTCCGACAAAAACACCGCCTCCTTTTTAATAATTTAAAGTTTTGACTTAACCTTTGCTCGCTTCTGTTTCGGTAAATGCAACTTTTCCATCTGCAAAATCGTTTACTGCAATATCAACTGCTTTTCTATCAAGCATAACGCCCTTTTCGATAGAATCCTCTGCAATTGTTCTTGCTCTCTTTGCAACTGCCATTACAAATGAGTAATAGCTCTGGTCGGGTTTTAAAATGTCGTTCATAGCAGGTCTTAACATAATATATCTCCTTTAAAATTGTTATTTATTTAATATATCCAGAAGCCTCTGTACTGCGCTTTCAACTGTATCGTTACATACAAAGAAATCGTAGTTATCATCTTCTGCTTGTTTCTTTTCTTTTTTAGCAATTTCGAGCCTTTTTAAGATTACCTCTTCGGTTTCTGTTCCGCGACTTCTGAGCCTGCGCTCTACCTCTTCATCCGAGGGCGCGGTCATAAAAACTGTTATAGCATCGGGGGTTCTTTGCTTAATCTGTCTACCGCCGTTTACATCAATTTCGAGTATTACATGTTTTCCCTCTGCCTGCAGCGACTCTACATAACTTTTAAGCGTTCCGTAGTAGTTACCGTTATAGAGGTTATACTCCAAAAGTTCGTTATTCTTTATTTTTTCCTCAAAATCCTCGCGGGAAATATAGAAATAATGCACACCGTCAATTTCGTTTTCTCTCGGTTTTCTTGTTGTTGCCGAAATTGAAAGGGTTACATTATCGGAAGTTTCAAGAAGTTTATTTACAACCGTTCCTTTACCGACTCCCGAAGGACCTGACAATATAAGTACTTTTCCCTTATTCATCGCCGTCATCCTCTTGTTCATCGTCTTTATTACTGAATCGGTTTCCGATAGTTTCGGGCTGAACTGCCGAAAGAATAACGTGCTCACTATCGGTTATTATAACTGCTCTTGTTCTTCTTCCGTAGGTAGCGTCTATAAGAAGTCCCTTATCCCTTGCATCCTGAACGATACGTTTTATAGGAGCCGATTCGGGACTGACTATAGCAACGAGTCTTTTTGCCGAAACCATATTTCCAAAGCCAATGTTTATAAGTTTCATAAGAAAAACACCTCGATGTTTTATTCGATATTTTGAACCTGTTCTCTTATCTTTTCAATTTCCGACTTAATGTCAACAACAGTTCTGGCGCCTTCTACATCCTGGCACTTAGAACCTATTGTATTAGCCTCGCGGTTAAATTCCTGAATGAGAAAATCGAGTTTTCTGCCGATGGGCTCGTTTAGTTCCAAAATTTCTCTGAACTGACCGATATGGCTTTTGAGCCTGATTGTTTCCTCATCAACAGCGATTTTATCTGCAAAAATTGCCGCCTCTGTTAAGATTCTACTCTCATCTATCGAGGTGGATGCCACGACCTCACTTATCTTCTGATAAAGCCTATCACGATATTCCTGTACTCTCTGTGGCGAACGCTCCTCAACCTTTGCAACAAGGTTTTCTATAGTAACAAGGCGGGAAAGAAGGTCAGTTTTAAGGTTGTCGCCCTCTGTCCTTCTCATACTGCAAAAAGCCTCAACCGCATCTTTAAGCACGCTCTCTACATCCGCCCAAAGCGCCTCTTCATCGGTTTCCTCACGAGTAACGGTAAATACATCGGGGAAACGGCTAATGGTTGAAAGGCGGATATCATCGGCAACATCAAGCGGCTCACAAAGCTCTCGCAGGGCATCTACATAGCCTTTGGCTACCGCTTCATTAGCAACAATCTTGGTGTCACTCTCGCCAACATTTACTATAAATACATTGACCTCTACTTTTCCCCTCGAAACCTTTTTCTGAACAAAAGATTTTATCTTTTCTTCCAGAAAGGCGTATGCTCTCGGGGTTCTCGCCGAGAACTCGAAATATCTATGATTTACCGATTTTATCTCAACGGTTATCTCTCTGTTATTTATAAGTTCGGTAGATTTACCGAAACCTGTCATACTGCTTATCATTTTACCACTCGCTCTTTCAATTTAATATGCATTTATTTTATCATTTGTACAAGATTTATGTCAACAAAAATGCAACATTTTTACCTATCTTTTGCAACATTTGTAATATTAACTGGTTTTATGCTCAAGGTTTTTCCGTTGTTTTCATCAATTTCGAGCAAAACTGCATTTAATTTACACTCACCCCCTGCCGCCTCAAAGCGCACGGGAGTACTGCTTTTCATTCGTCTTATAGCCTTTTCGGCGTCCACTCCGAGGACTGAAAAAGCAGGACCTGTCATACCAACATCGGTTATAAACCCAAGGCCTTTAGGAAAGATGCAGGCATCGGCAGTTTGCACGTGGGTATGGGTTCCGAGGAGTGCAGATACTCTGCCATCGAGATAATGCGCCATAGCCGCCTTTTCGGCGGTTGCCTCGGCGTGAAAATCCACTATTATGATTTTTTGTTTAATTTCATTTAAAAGGTCATCTATGGCATAAAAGGCGTTATTATAGCCTTCCATATAGGCGTTTCCGATTAGGTTTATAACACAGACCTGGGTTTTACCCATATCGTAGACCACATATCCCCTGCCCGCCGCATCGATATTTAAAAGGTTATAAGGGCGCAGGATATACTCGTGTTCATCGAGATAATCTAGGATTTCATGGCGGCGGAATGTGTGATTTCCGCCCGTTATAATATCGGCGCCACAAGAAAATATATCTTCGGCAGATGAGGGCAGGATTCCGTTTCCGTTTGCGGCGTTTTCACCGTTTACGATACATAAGTCGACATTATACATTTTTTTGAGCGCGGGAAGATGGCGCATAAGCATTTTTCTGCCGGGGTCCGACACTACATCTCCAACGAACAAAACATTCATATACATTTCCTTTCTAAAAAACAAAAACGGACCTATTGCCGCATTACTGCGGCAATAAATCCATTTTAAAGTTTATTTTGCGTAAGCTATTGCGCGGTTTTCACGAACAACGTGAACCTTAATCTGACCGGGATATTCCATTTCTTTCTCGATTCTATCTACAATATCTTTTGCAATGATAACCATCTGGTCATCAGAAACTGCCTCGGGCTTAACCATAATGCGAATCTCGCGGCCTGCGGAAATTGCAAACGATTTTTCAACTCCACCAAAGCTATTAGCGATCTCCTCAAGTTTCTCAAGGCGCTTGATGTAACTTTCAAGATTCTCTCTACGAGCACCGGGGCGGGCCGCCGAAATAGCATCTGCCGCCTGGATAAGACAAGCAACAACTGTCTTGGTTTCAACATCGCCGTGGTGAGCCTCGATAGCGTGAATAATCTCGTTACTCTCTTTATACTTCTTAGCAACATCTACACCGATAGCAACGTGCGAGCCCTCAATCTCACGGGAAAGGGCTTTGCCGATATCGTGAAGAAGACCTGCTCTTCTGGCAACTGTGGGGTCAATGCCAATCTCACAAGCCATAACTCCTGCGAGGTGAGCCACCTCGATAGAGTGGTCAAGCACATTCTGACCGTAACTTGTGCGATAACGAAGGCGGCCGAGAAGTTTAACGAGTTCGGGATTAATTCCATGAACGCCGGTTTCCATAACGGCTCTTTCGCCTTCCTGACGAATCTTATTTTCAACCTCTCTCTTTGCCTTTTCAACCATTTCCTCAATGCGAGCAGGGTGAATTCTACCGTCTGCAATGAGTTTTTCAAGAGAGATTCTTGCAACCTCTCTACGAATGGGGTCAAAAGACGAGAGGGTGATAGCCTCGGGAGTATCGTCGATGATAAGGTCTACACCTGTAAGGGTCTCAAGAGTTCTGATGTTTCTACCCTCACGGCCGATGATTCTACCCTTCATTTCGTCGCCCGGGAGAGGAACAACCGAAACAGTTGCTTCAGACACATGGTCGGCGGCGCAACGGGTAATAGCGCTCGAGATAAGGTCTCTTGCGATTTGGTCAGAATCATCTTTTATCTGCTGCTCAAACTGCTTGATACGAACTGCCTTATCATGAGTCAAGGCATCATCAAGGGTTTTAAGGAGCATTTCTTTTGCCTGCTCGGTTGAAAGACCCGAAATTCTTTCGAGCATTTCGAGCTGACTTCTCTTAATTGTTTCTGTTTCGGCGAGTTTTTCCTCTGCCTCTTTGATTTTTCCTTGTAAAAATTCTTCTTTCTTTTCGAGATTCTCGGTTTTCTTATCGAGGTTCTCTTCTTTTTGCTGAAGTCTTCTCTCCTGGTGAGAAACTTCATTTCTTCGCTCTTTAAGTTCTTTTTCCTGCTCAGTGCGAAGTCTGTGCAGTTCATCTTTTGCTTCAATAAGCGCTTCTTTTTTCGCTCTTTGCGCCTCTGTTGCGGCATCTTTCTTTATCTTTTCCGCTTCTAACTCTGCAGAGCCAATTTTACTTTCAGCAGTCTTTTTTCTATATGTTACACCAATAAAGAATGCAACTACAACTGCAACAACAGCAACAGCAATAACGCAAAGAAGGATAATTTGTTCTTTTGTCATAACTTACAAAAGCCTCCTTCTTTATATTTTTTTATCTGTAAATTGAAAAAATCAAAAAAACACAAAATACAGTATGTATATATTGTATAACATTTCCTCTATTGTGTCAAGAAACTTTAAGGCATAAACCTCAATTTATTTTCATTTTTTTGCTTTCACTTAAAGTTTCGCTTTTTAATATACTGTATTAAAGCGGCAGTTTTTGCCGCCTTTTAACAGGCCGCATCTTACAGACTTAATTTAGGAGAATAGAAAATGGATACTATTTTAGAGGCTAAAAACCTCAGGGTTTGCTACCAAGCCGCAAACGGCGAGGTCGAGGCCGTAAGAGATTTAAGTTTAACCGTCCGAAAGGGCGAATTTATAAGCATTGTAGGACCCTCAGGATGCGGAAAATCTACACTTCTATCGGCTATTTCGGGGCTCACTGCCTTAAGTAGCGGCAGCATTACGCTTGCAGGAAAAGAGGTAAACGGCAAATGCGAGGACATAGCCTACATGCTACAAAAAGACAATCTTCTCGAGTGGAGAAGTATTTACAAAAATGCTATTATCGGTTTGGAAATCAGGAAAATGATAACCGATGACAACTTACAATATGTTGACAATCTTTTAAAGGCCTACGGGTTATGGGATTTTCGCGACAAGTACCCTGCTCAGCTTTCGGGCGGTATGCGTCAGCGTGCCGCTTTAATCAGAACCCTGGCGGTACGTCCTAAGTTACTTTTATTAGATGAAGCATTTTCGGCGCTCGATTTTCAAACAAGACTTTCGGTTACCGATGATGTTTACAAGATTCTTAAAAGCGAAAATCAAACGGCGCTTATAGTCACCCACGACATTCCCGAAAGCATTAGTATGAGTGACCGCGTTGTAGTGCTCTCAAGGCGTCCTGCCGTTATCAGAAGGATATTTGATACAGAGTTTGACATAGAAAACAGAAGTCCACTTTTATGCCGCGATCACAAAAAATTCGGAGAATATTTTAATCAAATCTGGAAAGAGCTTGATGTTCATGAAAAATGAAAAACTATCCAAAGAAAGAATACAATACCTTTCATCTCGCAGAAAAAATCGCGCTTTTATCACATTTTGCAGAATTTTCATTTTGGTCGCCTTTATTTTCCTTTGGGAAATCGGCGGACAAATGGGATTTATTGACAGTTTTGTTCTAAGCCAGCCATCGAGAATCGTTTCGGTGCTTTTAAATTATGAGCAAAATAATCTTTTCTTACACATAGGTACCACCCTTTTTGAAACCGCCATCGGTTTTTTACTGGGTGTTATTTTAGGTTGTTTTATAGCTGTACTTCTCTGGTGGTCGCCGACGCTTTCCAAGATAAGCGAGCCGTATCTCGTTGTGCTCAATAGCCTGCCTAAAATTGCGCTTGGACCCGTTATTATAATCTGGGCGGGCGCAGGCACGAGGGCTATAATTTTTATGGCGCTCGCCATTTCGATGATTGTAACGGTTCTTGAAATGCTGAACGGATTTAATAATACCGATAGCGAACTTATAAAAATGCTCAAAACATTCGGCGCAAACAGATTTCAGGTGTTTTGCAAAATTGTTTTGCCGTACAACATAGAAACCCTCTTCAACTCGCTTAAAATCAACATCGGGCTGTCGCTTGTCGGCGTTATTGCGGGCGAATTTCTGGTGTCACGAGCGGGACTTGGATACCTTATAGTTTACGGCGGACAGGTGTTTAAAATGGATCTTGTTATGTCGAGCGTTTTAATCCTCGCCATTGCGGCAGCGCTTCTTTACGAGATCATTGTAATTTTACAAAAATTCGTTGTTAAGGCAATGAATCACCGATGATTAGTAACAAAAAAATCAGAAAATGCATTTAATATACGGAAACTATTTTAAAGGAGATTTTGTATGCTTAAAAAGTTCTTTAAATGTTCCTTGGCAATAAGTTTGGTTATTGCAGTTTCCGTTTTATTCTTATGCGGATGCAAGGACAAAAACAACGAAATCATAAAGGTTTCACTAAGTGAAGTTACCCATTCGGTGTTCTATGCCCCACAATATGCCGCCATTGAGTTAGGCTATTTTGAGGATGAAGGCATTGATATTGAGCTTTCTACCGGTCAGGGTGCCGATGCGGTCGCCGCCGCGGTGCTCTCGGGTCAGGTAGACATCGGATTTGCAGGCCCCGAGGCCGCCATCTATGTCTACAACGAGGGACGTGACAATTACTTAAAGGTTTTCGGTCAGGTTACACAGCGCGACGGTTCTTTCCTCATTTCAAGAGAAAAGAACGACGATTTTAAATGGACCGACCTTAAAGGTGCACACATTCTGCCAGGTCGTAAGGGCGGAGTTCCCTATATGACCTTTGAGTATGTTTTAAAGGCGAACGGTCTTGACACCAAGAAGGATGTAACGCTTGACAACAGTGTACAGTTTGCCATGATGACAAGTGCCTTTACTTCGGGAACCGGCGATTATGTAACCGCATTTGAGCCCACCGCATCAATGCTCGAGAGCGAAGGCAAGGGTCACATTGTTGCCGCAGTTGGCTCTGCCGCAGGCGAAATTCCCTACACCGCCTACTTTGCATCAAAAGAGTATATAAAGGAAAATTCCGATGTGATTCAGGGATTTACTAACGCTCTGGCTAAGGGTCAGAAATGGTGCGCCGAGCACACCGCTGCAGAAATAGCCGAAGTTGTAGCGCCCCAATTCCCCGACACCGACATAAAACTTCTCACCTCTTCTATTGAAAATTATATGAAGATTGATGCCTGGTGCTCCACTCCCGTTATGAAAAAGGAAGCCTTTGAGCGCCTGCAGGATGTTATGACCTCAGCGGGCGAACTTACAAAACGCGCAGATTTCGAAAGTCTCGTTGACAATTCCTTTGCAAAAAATACAATTAAATAATTTAAGGTTAAAGCCGCCCTTTTGGGTGGCTTTAATTGACTTTACGGAAGTTTTACTGTATTATTAATACAGTATTTTTATTTTTTATGTAAAATGTTGGAAAAACAACATACTTACCTATGAAGATGTGATTATAATAAAGCGAAGCAAAAATTAAGGAGGCTTTATTATGAAAAAAACATTACTCAAAATTTTATCAGGTGCGCTTGCAGTAACAATGCTTTTTGCATTTGCAGGATGCTCAAACAACAAGGATAACAACATCGTTTCCTCTGCTCCCGCGCAGGAGGAAAAGACCGATATAAATGTTGCTATTTTAAAGGGACCTACCGCACTCGGTATGTTAAATCTTATGGATGCAGACAAGAATGACAAAGCGGCTAATGATTACAACTTCGAAGTTTTCACAGGCGCTGACCAAATCGTTCCCAAAATCGTAAACAAGTCTATCGACATTGCGGCTGTACCTACAAATGTTGCGGCTACTCTTTACAAAAAGACCGAGAAAAATGTAAGCGTTATTGCGGTTAACACACTCGGTGTTATCTCAATCGTTACAAATGGTGTTGAGATTGATTCTATTGATGACCTTCGTGGCAAGACCATTTATGCAACAGGTCAGGGTGCTACTCCCGAGTATGCGCTCAACTACATTTTAGAGAAAAACGGTCTTGAGGTTGGAAAAGACGTTAAGGTTGAGTACAAAGGCGAGCACAGTGAACTTGCTACCCTCGTTATTGCAAACAAGGTAGACATCGCAGTTCTCCCCCAGCCCTTTGTAACAAATGTTACAGTTAAAAACCCCAATGTTAAGATTGCGCTCGACTTATCTGAAGAATGGGCAAAGGTTGCAGACGACAGTCAACTAGTTATGGGTTGCCTTATTGTAAGAAACGACTTCTTAAGCGAAAACAAAGATGCAGTTGAAGCATTCTTAAACGAGTATGCCGATTCAACCGAAAAGGCAAACAGTGAAGTTAAGGCCACCGCAGCGCTTTCCGAGAGTTTTGATATTCTCCCTGCGGCAGTTGTAGAAAAAGCACTTCCCCACTGCAACATTGTTTACATGGATGGAAAAGACATGAAGAATAATGTTTCGGCTTACATTAAGACACTCTTTGATGCTAATCCTAAATCTATCGGCGGCGAGGTACCCGATGACAACTTCTATTACACAAAATAAAGCCTTCCAAAAGCTCAAAAAACCGCTCGCATTTTTTCTGTCGGCGATTTTTTGGCTCGGAGTTTGGGAAATAGTGTATTTAATAGTGGGAAGCGATGTAATAATCGCTTCCCCTATTGGCACGTTTAAAAGAGTTTTTGAGCTCTCTACTCAGGGTCAATTTTGGCTTTGTGTTGGCAATTCTCTTTTAAATGTCATAATAGGTTTTTCACTTGCGGTTGTTTTATCCGTACTGCTTGCGGCTTTAAGCCACAGGTTCATCTTTTTAGAATATCTGTTTGCGCCCATAGTAAAGCTTATAAGAGCCACTCCCGTTGCATCATTTATAGTGCTTGCATTATTCTGGCTTAAGTCGGGTGTTCCCTCTTTTATCGCATTTATTATGGTTGTGCCGCTAATTTACAGCAACATAACCGAGGGTCTTAAAAACGTAGACAAAAACCTATTAGAGATGGCAAAAGTTTATAATTTTTCCTTCTTTAAAAAAATTCGGTTAATTTATGTACCATCGCTTATGCCCTATTTTGTGTCTGCGTCAAGTGTTGGACTCGGTTTCGCCTGGAAAGCAGGCATTGCCGCCGAGGTTATAGGCTTACCAAAAAACACATTAGGGCTTGCAATTTACGACGCAAAGATATATATTGAAACTATAGACTTATTCGCGCTCACTGCGGTTATAATAATTTTAAGCGTTTTTCTCGAGAAAGCTTTTATGTTTTTGCTTTCCCGTCTTTCTAAAAAAATACTGAAAGGCGGTGCAGAAAAATGATAGAACTTAAAAACATCTCAAAATCATTTGACGATAAGCAGGTTATTTCAGATTTTTCATACGATTTCGGCGAAAAAGGGATAATATGTATAAGCGGCGCCTCGGGATGCGGCAAAACCACCCTGCTTCGCATAATTTCCGGACTTGAAAAAGCGGACAGCGGAGAAGTTTCGGTAAACGGAAAACTCACCTTTTTATTCCAAGAGGACAGGCTTCTTCCCTGGCTCAATGTCGAAGAGAACATTGCCTGTGTTCTTAGAGGCAAGGCGGCAGAAAAACACACAAGGGTTGAAAATCTTCTTACCGCTATGGGACTTGAAGGATTGGCAGATGCAGAAATCAGCAGTTTGAGCGGCGGAATGAAGCGTAGAGTTGCGCTCGCACGAGCGATAGCGCCCGAGCCCGATATTCTGCTTTTAGATGAGGCTTTTAATGGGCTTGATAATGAAACGAGATTTAGCATCCACGCCATAATAAAGGAGTATTCCAAGGAGCATCTTGTAGTTTTAGTTACCCACGATGAGAGCGACATCTCATCTCTTGCCGACAAGGTTATCAAATTATAGTTTCAATATACAAAAAGGAGAAAAATTATGCCTAATCACAAAATTCTTGCACTGGTTGGAATGTGCGGTTCGGGAAAATCCGTTGCCTGCGATATGTTCGTTGAAAACGGATGGAACAAGGTTTATTTCGGTCAGGTTACTATGGACGAGCTTAAGAAAAGAGGTCTTACTAAAAACGAGCAAAACGAAAGAGGTATCCGCGAGGAACTTCGCCGCGAGGGCGGTCCTGCCGCTTACGCAAAGATTTTACTCCCTGCTATTGAAAAGGCTGCCGAGGAAGGTCCCACCATTTTGGACGGGCTTTATTCCTGGTCGGAGTACAAATGCTTAAAGCAGCATTTCGGTGATGAACTTCTTATAGTCGCAATCATAGCAAACCGCGCAGTTCGTTATGAAAGGCTGACAACAAGAACTGTTCGGCCTCTCACTCCCGCAGATGCCGAGAGCCGCGATTATGCCGAGATTGAAAACCTCGAAAAAGGCGGACCTATTTCTATTGCCGACCGTTTTGTTTTCAACAATGGCGGCGTTGCCGAGCTTAAAGCTCAGATTTACGCTCTCATAGAAGAATTTGGTGAATAATTTTTTGAGCCTCTTTTATAAAGGGGCTCTTTTTAGTTAAAATATAAAAAATAAGTGTTTTTTCTATTGACATAAATTTTAAATTTGTGTATAATAATTAAGCGTTTTAAAGCGCATACGGAGAGGTGGCTGAGCTGGCCTAAGGCGCACGATTGGAAATCGTGTATACCCTATAAAGGTATCGAGGGTTCGAATCCCTCTCTCTCCGCCAAATTGCAAGAAAACCGCTTTGTAGAGCGGTTTTCTTTTTTTATTTGCCCGAATTTTGCGCGAATAACAAAAAAATGTAAAATTCTCTACAAAAAACATAAAATTCGACAAAGTATTAATTGCGCCTCATATTATTCTGTATTTGCATGTACTAAAATCAATTTAGACAGCAAAGGCAGGCAGAACACCATGAGAAAACAGTATATTGCCATCTTTGTCAAATAACTGTTCTGCTGCCAAAATAGCTTTTCTTGCGGTATCTTGCAACTCAAGCTTAACATTGTGCTCTTTGCTGCCGTGAACAAGAAGATGGTTGAGCTTCTTAACAACGCCCTTTATCTTATTTCTAAGCTCGGTTTTTTGTCTACCCTCGACGTTTCGTTTGCGAGATTCCTGGTACTGCCTGCGGGTTTCCTCAATTTTAGCAAGGGATTTTTCCTTATACTCTTTAAGTATTTCGGCGTCCTTTGCCTTTTGCCTCTTAACCGCCTTCTGCTTTTCTCTTTCGAGAATATTTTGCAGAGGCTTTGCGGCTTCGAGTCTCAAAAGCTGCTTATCATAGATGTCAATGCGGTTGGCAGTCTTTATTGCCTCATCCTGCAGAGAACGGATTTTAGCCTTGTCTCTCGGACCTTTAGCAAACGAGAGTTCTTTTATCTCTCGCCTTAAATCCGAAAGCTTTTGTGACTGCTTGTCCATCTCCTCGATTTTAGCCTTGTACTCGCTGAGCTTGGATTTTTCAATATCGTTCTGCGCGGCCGATTCGAGTGCATCAGCAAGGAGTGAGCGATTAGATACGGCTGAATAGTCACGATCAGAGTTCTTTGTTTTTTCTAACGCCTCATTTTTAGCCAATATTTGATTCTCGGTTAAAAACTCACTTGGGATATATTTCAAAAAACTTTTGTCGATGGAGTTGATTTTTGAAAACAAACGTGGTATACTAATAATAGAAGAGCGAGATGCTTGGGCAACATCATTGATGACCCTTGCTTCTAAGACCTCTTCTTTTTTTATGCCCTCAAGCGCAATTGCGACATATAGCGAGTTGTCCTTGTCAGCAAATTCTTTAATTTCTAATTTAACAGGATAAATATAATCGCCATCCTCGAATGCACCCACAAGCACATAGGTGTTTTTCAACGTAGGGTCCACTTTGTAACCTTCTTGATTTCGGTTGTGTATTTCTACACCTATTGCATTATCAATTACATCATCAAAACATGAAAACATTTTCGCAAAAATCTCAAAGTTTCTATTTTGCTTTTGGTAGCTTTCATCAAAATTATTTCTTGAAAAATTGAAAGATAGTTCAATGTCTTTATTATCGAAGTTTTTTTCAAACACACCAAATTCTGCTGCTAATCTTTTTATAATTTTTCTTTTTTTGTTACCAAAATATTTGCTAATATCATCCCAAGAGGATACATTTTCAAGTCTTTGAATTATATCATCAGATATATTTTTTACCAAAGGAATATTAGTAATGCTTTTATTTCTTAAAATATCAGCTCTCTCGCCATCACTCATACTTGCAGTTATTCTATCAGAATGCCTCTGTGAATTATTTTTGTCTTCCTGCATAGAATAGGTATTGACAACAGGTTCATTTTGTGATACCTTGTTGTTAGAGGTTGACGCTTTTATGAGAGAAGTGCGATTAGCACGAGGTACTTTGCCGTCAACCTCTAAATTTATGTCATAAAATATCATACCATTCT
>JAZQLL010000217.1:0-11041 GCA_045542675.1 Oscillospiraceae bacterium | reverse complement strand
AACGACATGGCTACGTCCGACTTAAGGTGGTAGACTGCGCCATCAGTTCCGAGAGCTTTAGGCCAGCAAGCCTTTGCTCTCTCGCTGTTATAACCGTTGTCGGTTTTCCACTCGATAGCCTTGGCGATAGTGTCAACCGCTTCACCGTCAGCAGCAGTAAGCGGAATATCCGCAATTACAGCCGCGTCCCAATGACCGTTGATTTTGGTCGCAGCCTTAACCATAGCCGCATAAACCGCCTTGTCATGGCTCCAACCGGGAACAGCAAGCAGATTCGGCACAAGGTTAAGGGTCTGATACACAAGCGAAACGCAGCCAAGACCAGAGTACACACCCGCCTCAGTAGCGCCGCCGATAATATCCTCCGCGTCAATAGCGGTGGGGTCAACGGTGGAATAGGTAGCGTCAACGGTTCCAGTAATGGGAGCGTCACCGATGCTATCAATAAGCACAAGCCCCTTGTCATAGTCGTAGCTTACAGAGAAGTCCACGCCCTCGACCTTATCAGCGAGAACAAGGGTATCCAGTATGATCGTATCGCTGGCGATGGTCGCTCTGCCGTTAACGAAAGAAAGCTGCTCCGTAGTGTCGGCAGCAGCCTTGTGAATAGCGGGGTCGAGAACGTTGATAACAACGATAGGGCCAACGTTTTCCGCACTGTTAAAATGCAGCTTGAACGCCTCACACAGCGAGAACTTATCCCATGCGGCAGAATAGCCCATAAGGCGCTTTACATTCGCCCAACTGGTCAGCAACAGCGGCGAGTTTACCACATCAGCATCAGCAAAACCGCGCACAAGGTTGACAGGCGCAGCGCCGACATAAACCGCCACGGTTCCCACATTGGAAACGGTGCGACCGATACTCGCGGCAAACTCGCCATAAGTGCCGTGTTTATAGTTTGCCATAGCATAACCTCCTTACAAAAAATCGTTTATTTCTTTAACATTCCTGCGAATCGGATATTTCACAGAAAAAGAAGCCCACGCGAACCAAATGGGATAATCTTCGGGGATCTCCCCTTGTTCGGTCAAAAAGCCATATTTTATAGGGGTTTCGCGGTCGATTTCAAAACCGCCAACGGTCAGAGAGTTGCCCAGCTTTCGCAAAGCTATATCGACGAAATTCCAAGCGTCGCGCCAACCCTCGGCGTTGCGCTGAAACGGCGGAACAGGCTCTCCACTTTTTGCGGAGTTTAAAATATCCCGCTTGTGGTGTCCTGTATCCCACGTCGAAAAGCAAAACTGTATATTTATGCTCCCCTCGCTCCTGTTGAGCAGTTCCTCGCCCTCTAAAAAGCGAACGCAGACAGAGGGGAGATTGGAAAGCACACCCGGCGGGGTCTTATCTTTGGCAGGAACGAACAACGGGAACGCCTGCGGAGTTATGAGCTTATAGTCATATTCCGCAGCAGTTGCCGCTTCTTCGTTATCGGGGGGCATTTTCAGCTTTATGTCGGCGCAGATATTCGTCTGCACCCATTCGGTGATTTTATCAAGAACGTTGACAACAGCCATATCTACCGCCCCCCTTTTAAACCGAGATAGTCTCATGCAGAGTGACCGTAGCGATTCCCATATCTTCGCGGTAATCGTCAACGATGCGCTCTCGACCGTTTATATTCAAGCTGTCGCCGGGCGCAAGGCGGGAGGGTAAGTCCTCCGCCCTTGCGTAAAACAGCGACCCGCTCTCAGCGACCGCAAGTTCCTGCCCACCCTGCCGCTGTTTCAGATAATCATCATCAACAACGATTCGGATGAGCTTTCCCTCTACGGTCGCCTCAACGCCGAACTCGTCCACATTGAGAAAGACGGCGGCGCAATCTGCTGCCACCATATCCTTGAATCCCATTACTCCACCACCGCGTCAGCAGCGTTAAAATCGGGCGCGTCCTCGTTGGTGTCCTCGCCCTCGTCTGCATCTTCGAGGTCATAGCCGTCTACGCTGTTCTCCTCGATATGCTTATCAAGCGCAGCGACCATTTCAGCCTTGCTCATGCCTACCTTGAAGTTAAGACCGAGCGACTTGCCGATTTCGCGCAGCTCCTTTGCGGAGGTTTCGACACTGTATTCGGGAACACCGCCAACACCATCGGGCAACTGTGCGCCACCCTTGGCGTTATCGGTCTTAGCGGCGGGTGCGCCGTCAACATAAGCCGCTACTTTCTGAGCTACAAGCCGTGCCTCCTGTTCGGGGGCAAGCTCAAAAGGCGCGGAATCCTTGGTCATGGGAACGACCCTGTTACCTACCTTGCGACCGTATGTGCCGCGAATGATTTTGATCATGCGAATACTCCTTTCTTATGACCGCCCTTACAGAACGGTAGCGGTGATAAACGGATTCTTGGTCTTGGGGATAAACAGAGGCTTGGACGAAAGCATAAGCTCACGACCGCTCTTGTCTGCCCAATAACGAGGAACGCGGCGACCCATGTAGGAATGGAACGCACCGTCAGCCTGTTCAATCTGAGTAACGCAACCATACAGACCACGACCAGCGCCGGGGGCAGTTACACAGATAGCCTTGGCGGGAATGTAGGGAGTGATAACGCCAGTTTCCTCATCCTCATAAGTGCCGTCGTAGGTAATGAGGTTGAGATGGTGACCGCGAACATTCAGCACACCGAGCAGAGCGGCACCGTTCTGCATGAGTGCGGGGTCAATGCTGCCGATGTTATAGTTCTTGAGGTCAAGCAGCTTCTTGATTTCCTCGTCATTCATGAGTGCGTCTGCCGCGTCAGCGCCGAGCAGAACGTCGGTAGCTGCGTTTCCTGCGGTGGTAAGCATACGCGCCATGATATGGAGGTCTGCCAGCTTGGAGGAATCGGTAGCGCCCCAGAGAGTGCCGGGAACATATACAGCAGGATTAGCATCGCCCTCATAGAACTTCATTTCGTAGAGTTCAAAGCGACCCTCGCCGTATTCATCGGCGTACTGTTTGAGGATATAACCGTTCTCGAACATACACTTAGCTGCGATAAATTCCTCGCGGTTGGTGTGCATCTCGTCCATTTCGGTGAGGTCACGCGCAAGGAGCTGCGCCTGACGCTGTGCGGGGGTAAGCTGAGAAAATACATTCTCACCAAAGCCCTTTTTGCGGAGATCATCAGCAGTAAGAGGGCGCTTGGGCGCAACGGTAGGCGGTTCCATGCGGAAAGACTTGTAACCGTTGCGGTTTACGGTGATACCGCTAACGCCGTTCACGACGATGGGAGCCATCTTGTGATTGGAGCCGTCCTTGTACTCCACAAGCACCTCATCGGTGGGGAAAAGGTCGCCCGCTGCGGTGGGGAAATAACGGTCACGCAGGAAAGAGTGAACGGGTTCCATCTGCTCAACGGCAGCAAGCATAGTTTTAGTCTGATAAAGATCGAAAGACATATTTTAGCCCTCCTTATTCAACGGAATTTGCGATGGCGATATTCACCTTGCGGAAATCCTCGACATCGTCAGCGGTGATAGTGTAGCCGTCCTTAACGGTCAGCGAGTTTCGGTTAAACTGACCCGAAATGTAGACAACGCAAGCAGCGTCGCCCTCGGTGGTGTCTACGTCCTTCGCAAGCACACAGTTAGCGGTTGCGCCATCGGTGCCGAGGATAACCAGCTTATCGTCTGCGTTCAGAGCGAGAGCGGTTCCACGCTTCAAAATGCCCTGACCCGCCAGAGCGGTACGCAGAACGGTGAGACGTGGCAGATCGCCCACGCCGTTGATGAGGTTGCCAAACTTGCATTCGCCCAGCTTTTCAAAATTAGCCATATTATTAGCCCTCCTTTTTGGGTCTGAAGCTTGCAATCATGTTGATTGCTGCGGCTTCGTTTTCCTTGGCGTCGCCCTCAGTTGCGGTGGGAGTTGCCGTCACATCTGCCGCACCGCTGTTGGTGGCGTCGGTCTCCATCTTGGTGACTACGGTCGCACCGATAGCCGCCTGCGCCTGCATAGCCTTAAAAGCAAGCTGTTCAGCGGTGAGCGGATTCTCGCCATACTTCGCAGCCTTTACAAGCGCCTTGTCACCGATAGCCGCCTCAATGGCTTCTATGCCCTCAATGCGCTTGCGCTCGGCAGCGATGCCCTCAACTCTTGCCGCGTCTTTTGCGGCGTTCTCGATCTGACCAACAAGGTCGGGAAAAGCGGCGCAAAGTTCGTTTGTGGTCTTGATTTCCATGTTGTTATTACCTCCTGTTGCGTTATTTTTGGAATTGTCTATATCAATCTGCGGTGCAGACGATACGCCGTTATTTGCGGTGGGCGGCATAAAGCGCCCCACCTGTTCCTCGCTCATGACCGCAGCGGCGGCCGGCATAACACTCATGCCACGGGTCGACATAGCAACACCATTCGACACGATGAAACGTTTGTCGGGGGTCAAAGACATAGACACATCGCCGTTGCTGATAACCTCGTCAGCAAAGCCAGCGTCTACCGCCTCCTGTCCTGTCAGCCATGTTTCCTTTGCAAGCATGGTTTTAATGCTCTCCGCATCTGCGCCCGTGCGTTCTGCATAAGCAGCTATCGCGGTTTTGTTGTGGGCTTCGAGCGATTTAATACCCGCTTTCAAGTCCTTGACCTGAAAATAGCCATACAAAAAGGCAGCCGCCTCATGAATCATGAGGTTACTGCCTGCGTTTACCTTTCGGGTGTTTCCCGCCTGGAATATGATGCTTGCCGCGCTTGCCGCCAAAGCATCGTTTATGGTGATTATGTTCGCCGAGAGTGCGCGGAGGCGGTTATATATCGCCAATCCTGCGTAAAGGCTACCGCCCACGCTGTTGATATGGACGGTGATATTATCCTTTGCCCCCAACTCGTCAAGGTCGCGCAGGAAATCATCGAGCGCAATAAAGTTGCCGGGGATAGGTTCACCCGTCCACCAATCGACCGGGTGCTGTTCTACCACTTCGCCATACATCGAAATTTCAGCGTCGTTAGCGCCTACCATAGCGATTGTATAGGGTTTACTGTTAATCATCGGTGTCGGCATTTTCTTCCTCCCTTTCGCCGTTATTAAGCGGCTGATTTGCCGCCGCTGTCGGGGCGTTCGCCGCGCCGTTGGCACGTTTCAACTTCTCGTTTTCGACCGCCAACAAATCAACGTTTTTAGCGTACTCGCTGCCGTTGAGCTTGATTGCCTCCGCCTCGCGGGTCGACAAACCGTTATCAATAGCGGTAACGGCTGCGGCAACTTCCTTGGTCGGGTCAAGCTGACCCTGCGAGGGGCCTATCCACTCGCTGCCCAAATATGCCTGTCTGATAATGGGGTCGGTCAAAAAGCCCGGCGCAGATATACGCCCACGGGCTACCGCCTCAGTCAGCCATATTTCATATACAGGGCGGCAAAAATCATCCGCCAACCATTCGCGGCGCATCTTGAAGCCTTTCCACGCCTCCAACAGAGCCGCGCGACTTGCCGAATAACTGGAATTAAAGGACATCAGCAGCAAGTCGGCGGGGATTTCAAGAGCCGCACCCACCTGTTCACACAGCGCCCGCACGAATGTGTCAAAGCCTGTATTCGGGTGGGTCGGGCTGCCAAACACAACATCCTCGCCCGGCTCCATGATGTTTATCGTTCCCGCTCCCATTTCGTACTCGTTGGGGTCGTGACTTACTTCCTCCGTACCCTCGCCGCCGACCTCGTTAAACGGGATATCATCAGCCCCCGCCTCGGTCTTGACAAACGCGGTAAAGAACGACTGCACGATTGCCGCTGTTATTTCCGCCTCGGTATATCTCCGCAGCTGTAAAAGCGGCTCGATAGCCTGCGCCAGATACGGCACACCACGATACTGTTCGGGGCGTTCGCTGTCCATGATATGCAGAACATTCGGCAGACCTGTTCCCTCGCCGTATGCCTTAACCCTCACAAACTTGGTTTGTTCTCCGTTGTACTGATAGGGCCATGTGTTGGCGATATGGTAGGCAACGATAGCGCCGTTTTTATCCACCTCTACACCGTCATAAATGACGTTGCCGTTTTCGGCTTTGCCCTTGGTCTGATTCGCCAACAGAGCGCTGCCGCCGTTTGCGATAGGCGTTCTCACTCTATCGGCTTCGAGGATATGCAGACGCAAAGAATAGGGCATCAAAGGAGTGGGGTCTACCCTCTTGACAAGGGCGAACACGTCTCCGCTCATGGGCCACGACAACGCTACAAGCTGCTGCATGGCGTAGAAGTTATTAACGCCCGTAGCATCACACGCTTGTTTTCTACGCGCCCACAGGTCAAATTCTGCCTGTGCCTTTCTCTGCCACGCCTCCGCCTGCTCTTTGGTCATGCCCAAAGTTTCGCGGTCGATAGTGCTTTTCAGCCGCAAGCCCGCACCTACTATGTTGGTGCGCTGACGTTTGAGAGCAGCGGTCGCGATAGGCGCAGCCATATACAAGATGCGGCTACGCTGACGCAGAGTGTAGTTGTTGGCGTCGATATCCTCATACGGTGCGCCCGATGATACGTTAAAGCCTTTTAAAGCCTTTTTCACATAACTGGCCCCGCCGTCGCTATATCCCTTGTTTACCACGGCATTCCTGCGGCGAGGGGGCGGCGGTGGCGCGGTGGGCGCATTGGGTATTTTGTTACTCAACTCTTTTCCTCCTTTCAACGTTATAAAGGGCAGGACGGAGGGAAAGGAGGAAAGCCTCCGCCCCCACGCCCTTGATATGTTAAAAGCCCCATCTAAACCAGTCGATTTCGACCAGTTTAAACAGGGCTAATAACCGATATTACCAATCTCGCGGCACTACACCGATCGCTTTTCGGCGCTTGCCGCCGTTCAAAAGCGAGGTCAATTCATCCGCCTTTTTCTCATGGTATTCGATTTCCTCACGAATCTTTGTGAGGTCGAATTTGGTAAGACTGCGAGAGCCTATTGTATAAGCCTGTACGCCGCCCTCCGCCAAAGCGAGATACGCTTTTCTCAAATCATCGGCGGCTCTCTTGTGAAACTCCACGCGGATTTTATAGTCCTCCGTTACGCTTGCACTTGCCATGTGATAAAACCTCCTTACCAATCGCTTGCGCTTTCGGTTCTTTTAACAGCACCGCGCCGCCTTGTAGGTTTCGGCTGCGGTGATTGCTTTTGCTGTCCTGCGGCTTTTAATCGCTGCTCGATTGCGTCCATATCGGGGTCGATAATTCTAAAACCCGCTCGGGCGTAATTTCGACAGTCTAATGCCTCGTTGCGTTCGTGACCCGGTATTTTTTCCCACAGCCAACGAGTACGCCCGCGCTCGGTTCTCATAACCAACCGCTCCGACAAAAGACCATTGAAAAAAGCGAGGTCGTAACCTCGCTCTGTTCCCTTTGGGAAATGACAATACTTTGGCCCCGGCTCCTGCACTCGCAATGCGCCCTTTATGATATCCGCCTTGCCTGCATCAACGCCCAAAACATAAAGCCACGTTTGACCAATCGCCTTGCCGTTGACCATAATTTTGACTTTGCTCGGCGGCTTAGTGTACGGTATGCCGTCACCGCCTTGGCCTTTGATTGCAAAAACACGCTTGTTCAATCTATCGCGGCAATGGCGATAAACGCTCTGGGTTTTATGACCGCCAGAGTCAACACAAGTAATGGAGATGTTCAACCCTCGACCGTTTGCGAATTTATAGGTCTTGTCGATAACCTCGTCAAGACGTTCCCAAACATAATCGTCGTTAGGGTCGCCCATGATGATACCCTTTTTGATGCCCCAACTTTCCTCATAGCGCCCCCAGCCGACAACCTCATACTCTAGGCGATCGTCCTGCGTATCAACGCCACAGGTAAGCACCAAAACGCCCTCAGGCAAATCTACGGGCGTTCCGTCTGCGCGGGTTCCGTATTCTTCGCGGCGGGCGAGGAATGTGTCTTCGTCCTCCAAATCGCCGCGTTCCTCCCACAACTGGCCCAGCTTTGTGTTATAAACAACTTTCAGCTTTTGCGGATCGTCCTTTGCTGAGAGGAATTCATAAACGATTGTTGCCCATGCCGTCCACGGTGAGGAAAAAGCGTTAAGCCAAAAAGAGCGGTGACCTTTTCGGGTCGCAGCTGGGTTGTTTGCTATCCATTTTGCAGGCCGCCGCCTCATTTCTTCCTCAGTAGACAAGCAACCGCAGGAGGGGCAGCACCACGAAACGCTGTTAACGATATAGTCCTTTTTTCTTCCCGCCTTGACGGTTTCAAAATCAAACTTTATATCGTTGAAAACTATATCGTGCCATTCCCCACAATGTGGGCATTGTCTGCACCAATATTCCTGTGTGCCATCATCAAAAGATTTTGCAATCGGGCTGGTCTCTTTATCGGTGGGCGTCGATACATCAACCTTTTTTGCGTTGTAGTAGGTCGTTGTTCGTGCCTCCGCCAACTTCCACGGGTCGCCCTCGGTTCCTGCCGATAAGGCCCAGCGGTCGCGTTCGTCACCGATTATGTAACGGGCGGGCGTTGATGCCAACGCACTCGGGCTATTCGAGCCTACGATGGTTAGCATTCCACCGGGGAAAGATTTCTGCAAGGTGGTATTGCCCGAATCGCGGCTCTTTATATCTGACACTTTGCTCCGTAGTCGGTGGCTATCCCTCAACATGGGAGCAATACGCAGCTTTGAAAATTTCTTCGCATCGTCAATGTTCGGCTGGATATACAGAACAGAGCCGGGGTCTTGGTCGATGATATAACCAATGATATTTAACTCCAATTCCGATTTACCAACCTGTGAAGATGCGACCATAGTTATATGATTAACTGCGGGGTCGGTAAATGCGTCCATAACCCCGACAAGGTAGGGTGTGCGGTCATTATTCCACGGGCCTGCCTCCGCGCTACTCTCTCTCGAAAGCACACGGTAACGCTCCGCCCATTGGCTAACGGTTAAATCTTCGGGTGGGCTATAATTCGCAAAGGATTTTGAAAAGGTTCGGTCAACCGCTCGGAGCCGTCGCTTATTCTTCGTCGCGTTCTCCATTGCGTTCACTCTCCCACCCTCTACGTTCGCGAACCCGTTTTTTATATTCTTCTGGGTCATAGCGATAATTCGCCAGATTGTCAAGAATATAATAAACCTCTTTCTGGATTCGGGCGGCCGTTTCTGCGGCGCTGTCACAATTGGCGCAATCAACCGCCAATTTACCAGGCATCGCCAAAAGCATCGAGCGCAAAAAAAGGACATGATCCGTAGTGATAGCCTCAACGTCCTCCGCCCTGTGCAACTTCCCCCGCAACTCATTTAATTCGAGTTTGGCGGTTTCCGCCTTTGCCTCTTTCACTTCGACCTCGGCTTTAAGTTTCTGCTCTTCCAAGTCTGCGGTCGTGTGCTTCTGCTCACGGCCGTGCGCCTTGTCAGCAAGATATTTTATATAAGCCATGCCCGTAGGGATAAAATCATATTTTGTCGGTTTCCCCTCGCCCTTGATAATGCCCTCGGCTTTCAGCTGCTCGACCCTGCGGGTGGATACCTGAAAGAATTGAGCGATTTCTTTTGTGGAAACCAAATTCTGAACAATAGCCATCCACTCCGCCGCCTTTCTGCTAATCTAAAAGCCCTGTTTCTTCGATGGGCATTTCCTTGCCGTCACGAATAAGGGTTATATCCGTTTTCTCCGTTGTCTTTACATATCGCCGAACAATCACATCGCAAAATTTCGGGTCAAGCTCAATGAGCCGCGCCGCTCTGCCTGTTGCCTCGGCAGCTATTAACGTAGAGCCAGAACCGCCAAACGGATCTAGCACTTTCCACCCCTCGCGGCTGCTGTTTTCAATCAGCCGTGCCACAAGCGAAGTTGGTTTCATCGTTGGGTGTTCGGCATTTCGCAACGGCTTGTCGCAATACAAAACCGTTGTATCTACCATATCGACCTCGTCATATATCAGCGAAAGCAGTTCCGCCAATTCCTCGCGGCTCATGCTGTCCACGTCTGGGCGACCGCTATCGTCAATAACGGTGGATAAATTGCGCTGCTCGGTAAAATAATGCGCTGCGCCCTCTTTCCAACCGTATAAAATAGGCTCATGCCGCCATTGGTAATCTTGCCGCCCTAGAACAAAAGAATTCTTTACCCAAACAAGGCATTGTTTGAGCAGGAAACCCGCTCGTTGGAACTCTTCACGGAACGCCACGCCCTCACTATCAGCGTGAAAAATATAGGCAGCCGCCCCGTTTTCCGTGACCGCTGCCGCTGCGTTGTACATATCGAAAAGAAAAGCGCGAAAAGCCGCGCTATCCATGTTGTCGTTTTGAATTTTCCCCGCGCTGCCCTCGTAGTTCACGTTATAGGGCGGGTCGGTTACAATAAGCTGCGCTGTTTCCCCTTGCATCAAAGCGGTATATGTAGCCGCCTTTGTGCTATCCCCACACACCAAACGGTGTTGCCCAATGTTCCATATATCACCCTCGCGGGAAAATGGAACAAACGGCGGGGGCGGGATATCCTCGTCAGCTTTTTCTAAGTCAATCTCGTTATGGTCAAACGAGATAACCAAATCAGCTAACTCGTCTTTTTGAAAACCTGTTGCCGCCATGAAATACCCCTCTAAATCCAACTCCGAAAGCAAAGCGGATAACTTCTCGCTATCCCATTCGCCCGAAATCTTATTCAGCGCAATATTTAAGGCTTTTTCGTCGTTTTTATCAAGGTCAACGACCGCCACATCTACCTCGGTATATCCAAGGTCAAGCAGAACATTTAACCGCTGATGCCCACCGATAACCGTTCCGTCAGCATTGACAATGATAGGGTCAACATAACCAAACGTTTCAATGCTTAGTTTAAGGCTCTCATATTCAGCGTCACCCGGCTTTAACTGCTTGCGCGGGTTATATGCCGCAGGATTTAACTCGGCTATTTTTCGCCGCTCCTGCTTTATCCCCGCAACCTTTGACAGAGGGTTATAATGCGGAGTGTTCTCCGCATTGCCTGGGTTCCCAGGCAGCCGTCATTTTCTTTTTATCGCTCACTGGTTTTCACACTCCTGTTTTTGATATGCAAAAGGTCACCCCACCGCCAAAACGCAACGAAATGACCCAAAAAAATTTTTTTGAAACTAGCAAATAATCGGGCTCGCCAGCAC
>JAZQLL010000216.1:0-2031 GCA_045542675.1 Oscillospiraceae bacterium | reverse complement strand
GCAATTCTCGTTTCGCTTACAATGCGAAACGGATAAGCAAAAACAAGACTTGGTATCTCGACGCTCGCCCCCTCTCGCAAGGGCATTGCCCTTGACCTTTTCCACGCCCTGCGATATAAATTTGTCTCGTACGGACCTTGTGAGAAGGCGCGTAGGATCCCCGGAAACGAACAAAACTCCCCGAAAGGTCGGGGAGTTTTAGTTTCACTTATTTACTTCCTGCATAACTGCCCTCGGTATCGTTTACGATGCTGGGGCCCGTTTTAATTTTAGAGGTTGCGATTCTCTTTTTAAGTTCCTCGTAGTGAAGGTCCTCATCAAAGGGAAGCTCAACGGGCTTGCCGAGCCAAGCCGAGAGGTGAATAGCATTTGAAATTGCTACGCCGCGGATACCCTCAACGCCCTCTGCAACAAGGGGAGTTCCGTGAAGGATTCTTGCAGCGAAGGCGTTAAGGACGCCTGTGTGCTGGGGATTCAGACCATCGGTCTCGACCTCGATTTCTTTCTTGGGAACAGAGCCGAACGCCTCGGTACAGCTCTTAGAAAATTCCTGCTCGGTTACTTCGAACTCAATAACCGTAAGCTTATCGTCCTCAACAACAAGTTTTGCTCTATCCATCTGAACTTCGAAACGGTTAGTGCCGCAAGCGTCACCTGTAGAAGTGATGAACATACCTGTTGCGCCGTTTTCGTACTCTGCATAAGCAGTTACGTCGTCCTCAACCTCGATGTCATGCCATCTGCCGAGCTGAATGTGACCTTCAATCTTGGTGGGCATACCGCAGATCCACTGCCAGAGGTCGAGCTGGTGGGGACACTGATTCATGAGAACGCCGCCGCCTTCACCTGCCCAGGTTGCTCTCCAAGCACCTGAATCATAGTAAGCCTGGGGTCTGTACCAGTTGGTGATTATCCAGTTTGTTCTACGGATCTCGCCGTATTTACCACTCTGAACGAGCTCTCTCATTTTTCTATAAACGTGATTGGTACGCTGATTGAACATTACTGCGAAAACTACCTCAGGATGAGCCTGTGCAACCTCGTTCATCTCGCGAACCGACTTGTAATAAACTCCTGCGGGCTTTTCAACCATAACGTGAATTCCGCGCTCGATACAAGCGATTGCATAAACAGGGTGGCCATAGTGAGGGGTTGCAACAAGGCAAGCCTCGATAAGACCCGAGTCGAGCATTTCCTCTGCGGTTGCAAAGGTCTTAATTTTGCCCTCATAGGTCTCTTCTGCCCACTTAAGACGGTCGGGATTAATATCGGCAACTGCTACGAGTTCGATCTCGGGGCACTCGCCTTCCTTCATAAAGCGGCGAACGTGGCCACTGCCCATTCCGCCGATGCCGATGATACCAAGTTTGATTTTTTTGCTCATTTTTATGTCCTCCTAACAGAGTTTTAAAAACTTATTTCAAAATATTCTCTACGATGCTCTTAAATCTTGTGCAAGCAAAGTCGAATGCCTCTTCCTTACTGCCAAAGTGACTTACAAGACCTACTTTACTCTCTTCACCCTCGCGCTCAAGCTGTTTGAGAGCCGCAAAGTTTACAAGGTGGGGCTCAACTGTAAAGCTATTGCCGCCGCGCTTAATATACTGTTCGGTAATATAAGGTATATTTCCGATGCCGTCTCCTGCGGGAACAACGTTTCCGTCGGCAAGCGCATCTTTAATATGAAGGTACTTAACCTTATCGCCTAAGATTTCCCAAGCCTTTTTGGTGTCAACACCGCACTGAACAAAGTTTGCCGGGTCAAAAATTGCCGCAAGTTCGGGGACTGCATTTAAAATATCGAGGCATCTTTCCGGTGTATCACCGTAAATACCTTTTTCATTTTCGTGGCACATTTTTACCCCTGCCGCCTTTGCAAGCTCGGTCATCTGAGAAAGCCTGTCAATAATCTCACTGCGGTAAATTTCGGGGTTTGTATCCTTAGGTATGTAGAAGGAGAACATTCTGATGTTCTCCGCGCCAAAAACATTGGCGACCTCTAATGTGTGTTTAACCTTTTCAAGATGCTCG
>JAZQLL010000215.1:0-4895 GCA_045542675.1 Oscillospiraceae bacterium | reverse complement strand
GGACCCCGAAATTGCAAATGCAATGCAGGCCGAACTTGACAGACAGAGAAGAAACATCGAGCTTATTGCTTCCGAGAATATCGTTTCTCCTGAGGTTATGGCGGCTATGGGTAGCTTCCTTACAAATAAATATGCCGAGGGCTATAGCGGTAAGAGATATTATGGCGGATGCGAGTGTGTAGACGTTATTGAGACCATCGCTATCGAGAGAGCAAAGGCTCTTTTCGGCGCAGAGTTTGCAAACGTTCAGCCTCACTCTGGCGCTCAGGCAAACCTTGCCGTTTATTTCGCACTCCTGGAGCCGGGCGATACAGTTTTAGGTATGAGCCTTGCTGATGGCGGACACTTAACCCACGGCTCACCCGTAAACCTTTCGGGTAAGTATTATAACTTCGTAGCATACGGCGTTGATGATGACACACATAGAATCGACTATGATAAGCTTCGCGAGAAGGCTCTCGAGTGCAAGCCTAAACTCATCGTTGCAGGCGCAAGCGCATATCCCAGAGTAATCGATTTTGCTAAGGTTGCCGAGATTGCGCACGAGGTCGGCGCTTACTTTATGGTTGATATGGCGCACATCGCAGGTCTTGTTGCCGCAGGTGTTCATCCCAGCCCCGTTCCTTATGCTGACGTTGTTACAACTACAACTCATAAGACCCTCCGCGGTCCCCGTGGCGGACTTATTCTCTGTAAAGAGGAACTCGGTCTTAAGATTAATAAAGCAATTTTCCCCGGAACTCAGGGCGGTCCCTTAGAGCACATTATCGCCGCAAAGGCAGTTTGCTTCTTAGAGGCATCAAAACCTGAGTTTAAAGAGTATCAACAGACCGTTGCCGCTAATGCAAAGGCTCTTGCTGAGGCTCTCGTTAACAAGGGATTTGATCTTGTTTCGGGCGGCACAGATAACCACCTTATGCTCGTTGACCTTCGTAAAATGGGCGTTACCGGTAAAGACCTTGAAAAGCGCCTTGATGAAGTTCATATCACAGTTAATAAGAATGCAATCCCCAATGACCCCCAGAGTCCCTTTGTTACAAGCGGTATAAGAGTAGGTACCCCTGCAGTAACAAGCCGCGGCATGAAACCTGAGGATATGGAAGTTATTGCTGACTGCATCTATAAGGCTTGCGTTGACTTTGAAAATGAGGCAGATAACATAAGAGCCGCAGTTGAAAAACTCTGCTCAAAATATCCCCTTTATATGTAATTTAAACTAAAATCTTGCGAAAGGAAGTGACAAAATGCCGAAAACTCCTCTTGCTGACGCTATAAGACCCCATTCGCTTGACGATGTAGTGGGTCAGAAACACCTGCTCGCCGATGGAAAAGTCCTTCGCAAGATCATAGAATCGGGTAATATTCCCAATATGATTTTCTATGGTCCCAGCGGTATCGGTAAAACAACTGTCGCTTCCATTATCGCAGAAAAGACCAATAAGCGCCTTTATAAATTAAACGGCACGTCTGCATCAGTCAGCGATATTAAAGACATAGTCGCAACCCTTGATGGTTTTGATAGTGACCGCGGCGTATTGTTGTATCTTGATGAGATTCAGTATCTCAATAAAAAACAACAACAGTCGCTTCTTGAGTACATAGAGAACGGAAAAATAACCCTCATAGCATCTACAACCGAAAATCCTTATTTTTATGTCTATAATGCGGTTTTAAGCCGTAGTACAGTGTTTGAATTCAGGCCCGTTTCGGTGGAAGATGTAGAGATGGCGGTAGAGCGTGCCTTTAAAAAAGCAGGCGAGAACCTTAATTTAGAGGTGGTTTGCGAAGAGGGAGTTGTAAATCATATCGCGGCGCATTGTGGCGGCGATGTGAGAAAGGCTATAAACTGCGTTGAACTGTCGGTTTTGTCCTCTCCAATAGCAGATGGAAAAATCTCGGTTTCTTTGCAGGTCGTCAAGGACCTTGCTCAACGTAGCAATATGAAATACGATAGGGAAGGCGATGAGCATTTTGATATTCTCTCGGCTTTCCAGAAGTCGATAAGAGGCTCGGATGAAAATGCCGCGCTTTATTATCTCGCCCGCCTTCTTTCTGCAGGCGACATGATTTCTCCTTGTCGAAGACTTCTTGTAATTGCGAGCGAAGATATAGGCTTGGCTTATCCGCAGGCAATTTCAATTGTTAAAAACTGCGTAGACAGCGCCACACAACTAGGTCTCCCCGAGGCAAGACTTCCTCTTGCCGAGGCAACGATCCTGCTTGCAACTGCACCAAAATCCAATTCGGTTATATGCGCTATAGATAGTGCTATGGCATCGGTCGAGGCGCATGGACCTCAACCAATTCCTGACCATCTTCGCGATTCGCACTATTCAGGCTCGCAAAAACTCGGCCACGGAATCGGCTATAAGTATGCTCACGAATTTCCAAACCACTATGTAAAACAGCAATATCTTCCCGATAAACTCAAAAACGAGGTGTTTTACGAGTTTGGAGATAATAAAAATGAGCAGGCAGCAAAAAAATATTGGTCTGATATAAAGAAATAAAAACTGCCCGAAGGGAAAACCCTTCGGGCAGTTTTAATTTACTTGTAAATATGTTTGTGCGCTTTTATGATTGCCTGCGATATAGGCCAAATAAGTAGACCTAATGCAAAATTAGAAACGCCGTGAATTATATCGTAGGGAATTCCTGCAATAATCCAAGCAACCGTTTGCTTAAAAGTGAATCCAAAAGCGAGCGCCTGAAAGGGAGAATAAAGTATTCCATATAAAAATCCGTGAAGCGAGCAGACAATAGGGAAAACTATCATTGCCGCTTTTTTAGAAATGTTTTTCGGAATCAGCATCGCCATTGCCCAAAGAATAGCCCAAATATAAATGTATGGCCACCACCACACACCAAAGCCCATTATTACTCCCGAAACTGATACAAATACGCCGATGGAAAGCAGTGCTTTAACCCTGTAAACAAATGTAAAAAGCACAATAAACATTCCGACTAAATGTATGTTGGGCAAAAATTCCAAAGCGAATTTGCCTACTAACATAAGCGCACCGTACATAGCGCATAGCGCAAGCTCAAAAAGCGTGATCGCAGTCTTATTTCGCATAAGTAATTTCGTACTTCTCTCCGTCTGAAATCTTAGTTTCGCTGGCACCCGTCATCAGCATTTCTCCGCCCTTTGAAAGACTCCAGTAAGACTTGTCAACATCGTAATCAGCAACTATTCCGTTAACCTTTTTGATGTAAAGTCCGTACGCTCCGTTATCACCTTCAACGAGATTGTGCTCCAAGAGCGCATCGGCAAGGTTTTCCTTGTCCGTTTTTAGTGTAAAGGTTATTGACTTGTCACCTACAATTAGCTCTACACCAACACTTTTGGCGCCTTCGCCAAAGGTTTTGTCCTCGGTGTAGGTTGCGGTATCCCAAAGGGAATCCGACTGCGTTTCTACCGATGCGGTAGCGGATGATGCGGGTGCAGGGTTTTCCTGCGGCTTGCAAGAAGTTAGGCAGATAACCGAAAATACGGCTAAAACAGCGAGAACCGGTGCAAGCAGTTTGCTAAGTTTTTGAAGCTTCATTTTTTAGCTTCTCCTTTCTTTTAATTTGAAACAATCGGATAAAAAATAAAGCGCTCTCCAAAAAGGTAAACCCCTTTTAAAGCGCGCGAAAAAAGGCATAAATGCCATCTGCCCGCGCTCTTCAGTGCCCAAGAGCGATTTACGGTGCGCGAAACGGTGAGCATTCCGACTTGACAGTGGGCCTCGGCCCCTGAGATACGGTAATGGCTGTTGCGGCGGATTCTAACCGCGCTTTCCTCATCTTCGAACCCCCGCTAAAGAAAGAAAAAGCAAAGGCCCGACGCCCTCTTAAAGAGAGGCGAGTCGCGTTTTATTTAATTGTTTCAAAGAGAATATACCATAAACTTTTTTAAGTTTCAAGTATTTTGCCGATTTTCAGTGAATATAAATGAGAGGAAAGGGGGAGAAGATGTGACAAGGATAACCGACCTAATGGAAAAGGATGTAATAAGTCTTGAAGACGGACAAAGCCTCGGGTGCGTTTGTGATGCGGAAATAAATATCTGCGACCAAAAAATCTGCTCCCTTGTAATTTTCGGCAAACTAAGACTTTTCGGAATTCTGGGCAGAGAGGACGACACCATTATTAAATGGGAAGACATTGAACTTATCGGTGAGGACACCATTTTGGTAAAAAAATGCTTTTGTCCGAGTAGGCATAATAAACGTAAAAAGAAGAAATTTTTCTAAGCGGAGTAAATTATGAATGAGTATGTTTTTAAAGAAGAATTTTTAGAGGAAAATAAAGAGATAACCCCCGTTTCAGAGCAAACCTATAAAAGCAACACAAAGGTTATGAATAACGCGGTAAAACTCATTTTTGTGCAGTCTGTATTGTGTATTGTTTTGCTTGTTTTTGCCCTGATTTTTAGGTTTGCCGCACCTAAACAATACGCCGCGTTTAAAGGCGGTTACATAGGCGCAACTACAGAGGCTGATATAACCTTTGAGGATATAAAATGGGTGTTTAATGCTATTAAAGATTTTGTTTTCGCTTCCGACAAAGAGGATGGAAGCGGCGGCGCAGATAGCTCTTTGCCTTCAAATGTTTCAACTAATACATATATTCTTACATCGAAAATTTCGTCTCCCGTACAAAATGGTGTTGTAACCTCGGATTTTGGTCCGAGAGTTCATCCGATATTTAAGACAAACGGTTTTCATACGGGGCTTGACATAGCCTCAAAACTAGGCACTCCCATCAACGCCGCATTCAGTGGCACAGTGCACGAGTGCGGTACCTCGGAGGCCTACGGAAACTATATAATAATGCGCCATTCCGACACCCTTTTTACCTTTTACGGACACTGCGATAGCCTTAAAGCGCGTGAGGGTATGCAGATGCGC
>JAZQLL010000214.1:0-4347 GCA_045542675.1 Oscillospiraceae bacterium | reverse complement strand
GGGCTTTATTTCTATCGCTTTTTTATAGAAACCGAAAACGAGAGTTTTCCCCTTTTAAAAGAAGGCTATGGCGACACCAATATGTGCGCTGGCGACCTTTGGCACCTCTCCGTTTTGCCGCGAGACTTTACTGTGCCCGAGAGTTTTTGTGGAAAGATTATGTATCAAATTTTCCCCGATAGATTTTTTAGAGAGGGCGTCTGCGATTTAAAAGGCAAACTTGAGCCGTTTACAGTTCACGCCGATTTGTCGGACACCCCAAAGTTTCTTCCCGACGAGAAGGGCGAGGTGTTAAACAATGACTTTTTCGGCGGAAATTTAAAAGGTATAGAGAAAAAACTTTCTTACATAAAAGACCTTGGTGTTTCGGTTATATACCTAAACCCCATCTTCAAAGCCTTTTCAAATCACCGCTATGACACCGCCGATTATAAAAAAATCGACGAAATGCTCGGTACAGAGGAGGATTTTAAGTCTCTTTGCCGCGCCGCGCATAAAAAGGGAATAAAGATAATTTTAGACGGCGTTTTCTCTCATACAGGTAGCCGCAGTGTCTATTTTGATAAGCAAAACGAGTTTGAAAACGGCGCATACCACCATCCTGATTCGCCTTACCGCGAGTGGTTTGATTTTAAAACCTATCCCAGCGACTACACTTCTTGGTGGGGAATAAAAACCCTGCCCTGCGTTAAGGAACTTACTAAAAGTTATATAGACTTTATCATAAATGATGAGGATAGCGTAGTGGCGCATTGGCTAAACCTCGGCGCTGACGGATTCAGGCTCGATGTTGCCGATGAACTGCCCGATGAGTTTATTTTGGCGTTGCGAAAGAGGGTAAAAGAGATAAAGAGCGACGCCCTTGTTATCGGCGAGGTTTGGGAGGATGCTTCCAACAAAATCGCCTATGGCAAGCGCCGAAAATATTTTACGGCAGCCGAACTCGATAGCACAATGAACTATCCTTTTAAAAATGCGATAGTCGATTTTTGCCTTGGAAAAGACTCGGGACACGCCTTAAAAAACGCAGTTATGACCATCTGCGAAAACTATCCGAGCGAAACTTTAAATGTGCTTATGAACTCGCTCTCCACCCACGATACACATAGGATATTAACCGTTTTAAGCGGCGAAACTCCGCCCGAAAGCAAGGCGGATAGAGCAAAATTCACCCTTAACGAAGAGCAACTTGAGATTGCAAGAACAAGGCTTGAGTGCGCGGCGTTTTTGCAGTTTGTCCTTCCGGGTATGCCCTGCATTTACTATGGCGATGAAATCGGAACAGAGGGGTTTGAGGATCCCTTTTGCCGCAGCTTCTTTGATTGGAATAAACTTCAAAATAATGAACTTTTACAGTTTTTCAAAGCCCTTTGCAAGATGCGAAATGGCTCTGATGCACTAAAACTCGGCAAGACTCGCGTAGAAGTGCTATGTGATAGGGTAGTACTTGTTGAGAGATGTTATAAAAACAAGTCCGCGAGAGCATACATAAACCTCTCAAATATACCCTTTGAGGTTTGTGATAACGGAAAAATCATAACGCAAAAAAATATTTCTAAATGCAAAAATGTTTGCACAATAGAAAATCTTGGATTTGCACTTTACGAAAACTAAAGGGTGAGCAGTTTGTTTTTTAGTTAATTTGTTATATCTTTGTAAATTAACATTTTTTATGTTGATTTTTTAGAAAAAAATGATAGAATAAATGTAGAAGAAAGTGTTTGAGTATATAAGACTATATTTTTGGAGGAAATCATGAAAAATAAAATCCTAGCATCAATCCTTTCGCTTGTTATTTTTGTAAGCATTTTGCCCCTTTCGGTATTCGCTTATGACTCAACGAAAGAGTGTAATTCGGGCCTCGATGATACCGCGAGCTACTTTATGGATGTGTATGATGATCCCTTGAAGCTCGTTTCTAACAATCCTCTTTATGACGGCAATACTGCGTGTCACTATGTTGACAACAATTTTGGCCGTAATCCCAATGACCTTACATACGGAAACAGTCAGGTCCTTTTTATAAGGGAATTTGATGGCGACACCTTTATAGAACTTGATAAAAATGAAGCCAGCACCTCAAGTGATGTCCAGCTCAGATTCTATTATAATGCTTTTAAGGGCGCTGAATATAAAAACCAGATGGGCGTTGACAAGAGTATCAATACCGACCCGCTTACCCATATGGCTTTCCGCATTAAGATAAGCGGTGGATCAAATGGAATGTTATCTGCCTTCAGTATTTTCTATAAGTTTGATGAAAAGAAAGAGTCTGATCTCTCTAATGCTTTTCTTGTAGACTACGATTCGGGAAAGGTTATAGATCCCGGCTGGACAGGCTCTAACTTCACCTTTACAAGCGATTTTGATGGCTGGATCGTAGTTCCCTTTACCGCCTGGCCTTCAACCACAGTTGACGGTAAAACCTATTCGGCTAAATCTATCATACTCGGAACGAATAAAAATCCTGTAGATGAGTCAACGGGAAATGATGATCTCCAGATTTGGCTGCACGAGGGTTGTACAAACCACGGCGACGTCGGTAGCAGTTGGACAGATAGAATTCTTTATCTCGGCGACATTATGGTGCTTGAAGATGCGGATAAATTCTCACAAGCAAAACTTGCTCAGCACAAAAATCCCCACACCTATACAGAGGCTCTTGTTTCTCCCACAGAAACAAAAGAGGGTTATACTCTGCACACCTGTACCCAGTGCGGATACAGTTATAAAGACATGTTTGTTGATGCTCTCGGGCTTGACAATCAGCAACTCGCAATTTCCATCTACAATATGCCCACATATTGTACAAACTACTTTACAGATGGTGTCAATACCGATGCTGATAGATTAAGGGAATTCAGGGATGTTTTAAATGAGGGCTATGTAAACTGTGTAACCCTTTCATATAACGATGCTCTTTTGGAAGAGGAAATCAAGATTTGTGAGGAGTACGGTATAAATTTCTGGTTCTCGCCGGGACTTTATCGTTCAAATTTAATGAGCCTTGAGTATTTTTATTCAAGAACCGATTACTATCTTGAGCTTGTTAAAGACAACGATGCTTGGGATCTATTTAAAGGTTTCCATTGGGATGAGCCGTTTTTAAATGGCCTTACCAATGAGGAATATTATGAGATGACCAAACTTCTCTATACAAGATACGGCAAGCGTACCAGCTCCGTTTTCTCGGCGCAGGCCTTTATTGATGGTTACATCGAACAAAATAACCTGACAGGAGAATACTTGGAAACCTGGGCTGCTGAGTACATAACCGATGCGGGTTGGGACTGGTACAGTCTTGATGTTCGCGATAGCGCACTTACCAATACAACACAGAAAACTTACATAAAGAACTTCAATAACAAGTACGGCTCAAACGCAACAACGGCGGATGAACTTTACCGTTGGTATCATAGCAAGATGCTCGAGCGCATCGGTCACGATGTTACTATTTGGTTCTATCCCGCAGCATTTAGAGCAGGTAGTGCGATAGGCGGAAGAATTACCGAAGGTCATGCTGTGGCACACCTTGAGTACTTTAAGGATTTACTGTCCGAGCAAAAGTATCAGGGCGGTATTTACTGCTATGGTTATGCAACCTTTGAAGATAGAAACGGACTTTCCGAGTACCTGCCTATTCACAATAGCAATGGCGTACAAGAGGCTTTTCCCAATGTATCCAAATGGAACACTTTTGCAGAGGCGCTCAAGTCGGTTAAAAACGATTATGAGATAGATTGCAGCAAAACCGGACATAGTTATGTGTCGGTTGTAACCGACCCCACCTGTAGCGAAAATGGATACACGGCAAACATTTGCCGTAATTGTAAACATACTGAAATCCTCAATTATGTAGACAAGTTAGATCATACATATGATAATTCCTGCGACACCGATTGTAATGTATGCGGTGCTACCAGAACCATCAGCCATAGTTATGACAATGGTTGCGACACCGATTGTAATGTATGCGGTGCTACCAGAACCATCAGCCACAGTTACGATAAAACCGTAATTGCTCCAAGCTGCACTGAAGGCGGATATACGCTGTATAAGTGCTCGGTATGTGGCCTGGAGCGAAAAGTTGCGGCTAAAGATCCCCTGGGACACAGTTACGACAATGACTGCGATACTGATTGTAATGTTTGCGGCGCAACCAGAACAACCTCTCATAGTTATGATAAAACCGTAATTGATCCTACATGTACCGAAGAGGGCTATACACTCTATAAATGCTCGGTATGTGGCCTGGAGCGAAAAGTTTTGGTTAAGGAACCCATCGGCCATAGCTACACCTCAACAGTAATAGCACCCACCACAACAAGCCAGGGCTACACACTCCAT
>JAZQLL010000213.1:0-5780 GCA_045542675.1 Oscillospiraceae bacterium | reverse complement strand
CTGCAGAGTGCCTGCACTGGGATCGAGCTTAACAGAAGCAGCGTAGTCAACGTGTTTTCCGCCGCCTGTGCCGCCGCCTTCACCATTCGGTTTGCAAGCGGTGGTGCATAGCAGCATAATAACTGCTATGCACAAAGAAAGCGCTGAATTTAAGAATTTCTTATTAAATATCTTTTTCATAACCTTCTATTAACCTGCCTTGTACTCACATTCGGCAACTGCTTTCTTGAACGATGCTTCGATCTGGGCATCAACATCGCTACCCCAGTTTGCGGAGAGACATTCCTGCATTAAGAGACCTACCTGGTCACGAGCATCGGAAGAGCCGTTGAATGCGGGAGAGGTATAGTAAGCATCCTGCTGGTCTAAGCAAACCTTAGCAGAAAGAGCGGAGATGTAGTCGCCGCCGTCAGCTAAATCAAGGAACTCGCCCTTGTAAACGGGGTTGTTTTCAACCGACTTGATTACGGGAACATAACCGGAAGCCATTGAGAACTCTGCCTGGAATTCAACAGTAGTGGTAAGGTACTTAACAAAGAGCCAAGAAGCGAGAACTTCCTGAGGATCTGCCTTCTTGAAGATACAGAGTGAAGGACCCTGAGAGATAACCTTTGCATTGTTTGCATCGATCTGGGGAATGGTTGTGATACCAACCTCGAAGGGATACTTCTCATCAACCTTGTCAGGTCTCTGGTGTGTAGCACCTGCAGAAGAACCGATGGAGATGTAGCTGTTACCTTCTTCGGACTCAGCCTTTGTAAAGAGCTCAGATGTGTAACCACCGGAGAGTTCCTGAGTTGTTACATAACCCTTGTTGTACCAATCTCTGAACTTCTTAACGAAAGCGCGGTTCTCTTCGTTATTGAAGAGAAAGTGGTCGCCTGTAGCGCTGGTGTAGGGTGAGCCGTACTGCTCGGTCATTGTGATAAACCAGTTTGCTTCGGAGTCATATCCTAAGGGGATACAGTCGGGGTCGATCTTCTTAATCTGTGCACAGAGAGCCTCAAGCTCGTCCCATGTCTTAGGAACTGTGAGGTTGTGCTTGTCAAAGAAGGTCTTGTTGTAGTACATAACCTCAGTTGACTTTGAAAGAGGAAGTGTGTACATCTTATCGTCGCCGAACTGCTGGCCTTCCTCGTAGTAGCCCTTGATGAAGTCATCTATCTGAGCCTGAGAAAGTCCGAGAGTTTCAGTGCTGCCATCTTTTCTTGTAACGGTCTCTTCACTTGCGATAAATGAATCGAGGGTCTGAACTGCCTTAGCCATGTTGTAAAGTGCAACGTGGTCGGGATAGCAGTAAGCGATGTTAGGCTGGTTGCCAACTGTGATCTCGGTTTTGATCTGATCACGAACGTCGTCATAACCGCCAACCTGCTCATGCTGAACAGTGATGTTGGGATAAATCTTGTTGAATTCCTCGATGTATCTGTCGAGAACGTCACGGAGATTTGAACCCATGGTGTGATAGAATGTAATTGTTACATCCTTGCTTGTGTCAAAGCCGCCCTCGGGCATAACGAAGTCACCGGCTTTGCCTCCGTTCTTGTCACAACCTGCAAATGAGAAAACGCTCATGAGCATTGTAGCAACGAGAAGGATTGAGGTAATGATTTTTTTCATAGTAAAAACCCTTCCTTATATAATTTTTTTAAAATAAACTGATACAAAATGGGTTTAACCCTTGATACCGCTTCTCGAAACGCCCTTCATAATGTATTTTCTAAGGAATACGAAAACCATAAAGAGCGGGAACGAAACGATTGCAACAGCCGCCATCTGAACGGGGATGTTAACGTCACCGGTAGAATCGGTGAATGCGTTTCTAAGACCGTTGGTGATAAGCTGATGCGCTGCATCGTTAGCAACGAGACGAGGCCAAACGTAAGAGTTCCAAGCGCCCATCATCTTAAGGATTGTGATAGAAATAAGAGTGGGGAGCGCTAAGGGAATCATAACCTTCCAAAGATACTTTAAGTCGCTTGTTCCGTCAACCTTAGCGGCGAGATACAGTTCGTTAGGAATCTGCAAGAAGTTCTGCCTTAAAAGGTAAATGTAGAACACGCTTACGAGGAAAGGTACAATAAGTACTGTAAATGTGTTCATCCAACCGAATGTGTTAACGGTTGCATAGTTTGTAATAGTGAAAAGTTCACCGGGAATCATCATAGTTCCGAGAAGAGCAGCAAACAAAGCGTTTTTGCCTTTAAATTCAAGCCTTGCAAATGCGAAAGCCGAAAGAACTGTGATAACGAGCGAAGCGAGTGTTGAAACAACGCCTACATAAAGGGTGTTCATAAAGAGTGTTCCGAGATTAGCCTGGGAGAAAGCCTGAACATAGTTGCCCCATAAGATTTCTCTGGGCCAGAGGGTAGGAACAGAAAGGCGATACTCGCTAATTGACTTAACCGATGAAATAAGCATCCAGTAAAAAGGGAAGAGAATGATTATCGCCATTATAATAAGGAAAGCGTAAACCAAAAACTGCGAACCGATTTTTACTACAAGCTGTTTAGAGGAGACTTTTTGCATATCTCTTTCGTGCATTGTTTTAGTAGCCATAAAAGTTTCTCCTCCCTATTAATAATGTGTCTTTTTCTTGCTGACATACAGATTTATCATAGTAACGATAAAGATTATGCCAAACAAGATAAGAGCCGCCGCACTTGCACGACCCTGCTGAGTCGAGAGTGCATCATAAATAAATCCAACCATTGTGTTGAGTCTGCCGGGAGCACCTGCAGGACCCATATCCTCACCGAATATACCAACGATGCTGGAATATTCCTTGAATCCGCCGATGAAGCCTGTGATAACAACATAGGCGATCATGGGTGAGAGGAGGGGAACGGTAATCTTTGAGAAAACTCTTACTTTACTTGTTCCATCAACCCTTGCGGCATCGTAGTACTGCTTGTTGATACTCTGAAGTCCGCCGAGGAGAATGAGGATCTTAAAGGGAAGAGCGTTCCAAACAATGTAAACTACCATAACGGTGATGTTAGCGGCGTATGAGGAGCCGGCATTAATCCAGTTTATAGCCTCGCCGCCGAAGAACTCGATTACATTGTTTATGATACCTGCTGTAATGATAAGCTCATTTTCGCCTCCGAATGCCGAGCCAACCATGTTAAACATAGCAGCGAAAACCATTCCGATAGCGATAGAGTTTGTAACGTAGGGTAAAAAGAAGATTGTCTGAAGTGTGCGCTGCAAAGGTCTTATGGAATTTAAGCAAACTGCGATAAGCAGAGCCAGAATTGTCGAGATAGGAACTGTGAGCACACAAAGAAGCATTGTGTTGATTAAACACTGAATAAAGTAATCGTACTCGATAACTTTAGCAAAGTTACCAAAGCCAAACTCGTAGGTAGCACCTGCAACAGCCGCCATACTGTTGTAGCCTTCAAGCAGGGACATTCTGATGGTGTTGAATATCGGCCATACTGTGAAGATGAGCAGTAAAACAATGGCGGGAGCGAGGTACAACCAGGCTTTCCATTTATGTTTACTCTCTACCATATTACTTCACCTCAAAACGAATTCTCTCTTCGTTCTCTTTAGAGAAGAGGAAGACCTTGTGGGGCTTTAAGCTGTAGCTTACTGTTTCAGCAGCTGCAACCTTATTATCGGCATTGATGATGGAGCGGATAACGGGTGTGTGCGCTCTCTCGTGTGCTGAAACAACGCTAACGTCACGACCCATAACCTCAACGCTCTTGAGATTACATACCATGGGGCCGTTCTCATCAAGGTTAAAGCCTTCGGGACGGATGCCGACATAAACATCGCCGTCGGGAGCACCCTTAACATCTAATACTGCTGCATCACCGAGGTAGAGCTTCTCGCCCATAACCTTACCATCAAATACATTGATAGGAGGAGTTCCGAGGAACTTTGCAACAAAGAGGTTTGTAGGATCATCATAAACGTCCTGAGGAGCGCCTATCTGCTGAACTACGCCGAGTTTCATAACAACAATAAGGTCGGAGATGCTCATTGCTTCTTCCTGGTCGTGTGTTACGAAGATGGTAGTGATTCCTGTTTCTTTCTGAATTCTTCTGATCTCTTCACGAGTCTGAAGTCTGAGTCTTGCGTCAAGGTTTGACAAAGGTTCGTCAAGGAGGAGAACCTTAGGCATCTTAACGAGTGCGCGGGCAATAGCAACACGCTGCTGCTGACCGCCCGAAAGCTCACTGGGCTTTCTGTCCATAAGCTCATCGATCTGAACGAGCTTTGCTGCATAGTATGATCTCTCGATCATCTCTTCTTTAGTCATTTTGTCCTTACCCTTTAAGTTCTGAAGGGGGAACATAATGTTTTGCTTAACTGTCATGTGGGGATAAAGCGCATAGTTTTGGAAAACAAGACCAACGCCGCGATTCTCCGCCGACAGTTCGGTAACATCATCGTCACCAAAGAAGATTTGTCCCTTAGAAGGCTTCTGAAGACCGCTTATCATATAAAGAGTAGTACTCTTACCGCAGCCCGAGGGTCCGAGAAGACCTATCAGTTTGCCATCAGGGATAGTGAAGGTGAAGTCATTGACTGCCACCACTTCCTCACCGGATTTTTTGTTTCTGGAGGGGAAGATTTTTGTTAAATTTTGCAATCCAACTTTCATACCGTTTTTACCTTTCTGTTAAATTGTTTATGTAAATTAAATTGTGCGCAAAAATCAGGTTAGAAATACTCGGCCTCGTTTGCCACCTCTAGAGCCTTTTGTTCTTTGAACTTAAGAAGGTCCTCTTGAGTTTCAAAAATCATCTGGCTGGCTAAATCAACAGTAACGGTTGATGCGAGTTTATCGTGAATAGCAGAATTGGTTTTTGATGTGATCATAAGCACTATCTGAATAACAGGAATAAGCACCAGGACAACAAGCGCCATAATCATCCAGGAAGGATCGGAGAGGGCAAGGAGCACAAAAACAATGGGAATCATAGTTTCTATTGTGTACTTACCTAAGATGGCGCGGACAAAGAGAAGAAAAGGGGTAAGTTTAACTGCGTCAATTCTCATAACGCCGATTCCGAAAACTTTTTTGCCGATAGTTTGTCCGTTTTTAAAAATCAGCGGAACCAAAACTTCAAGAATGAGAAAAGCAATCAGAACTCCAAGCGTCACCATAACGAGCATAAGGCTCTGAACCATATTGTAAGCGCGGATGAGTACATCGTCTTTTGCGAAAGCGGCCTCAACCTCTTTTATGGTATCAATTTCATCTTGTCCTAACGCCTCGATCTGCTCTTTTGTCATATTGCGGATTTCGGATATATCAATATTGTACTCCTTTTCGTACCACTCGTATCGCTCATTAAGCTCGGCGGAGTAATTATTGTATCCCGTAACAGTAGATAAAAAATAAACCGAACCCGTTATAACGATTATCAGCATAATAAAATCGAGCAATGCTGCGGACATTCTTTTCCACATGCTCGCTTTCTGAAGATCGTACATCGGATTCGCCTTCCTTTCACATCAAAAAACTAGTTTTTTGAGTATTTTCAGGGGCACAAAAATCACCCCATACCATACCTATCATAAGTATAACACAAAGGGTTATAAAAAGCAATATTTTTTGCCCCTAAAATCGACAAATTTTTAAGGTAAAATTAAGGAAAAATATACAAATTTTTCCCGCCCTTTAATTTGGACCTCATTCTGATGTTATTTTTACATTGCATTTATTGTCGAAATTCGTCAACCGGTAAAAAAATCCACAATATATGGTATTTTGGTATTGACAACTGTAAAAATGTAGTATATAATACAGTTCCCCG
>JAZQLL010000212.1:0-7993 GCA_045542675.1 Oscillospiraceae bacterium | reverse complement strand
CCGCGCGGGTTCCCTCTCTTATGGAATAAGGGAAGGTATGCACCTTTAAAAATCCGATACTTTTAACAAATTCAAGAGACTTTTTAAATTCTTCGTCCGTTTCTCCTGCAAAGCCCACCATAACATCGGTTGTTATAGATGAATTTTTAGAGGCTCTTCGGATTTTCTCAACTATTGAGCGATAAACCGCTGTGTCATAGTGTCTATTCATTCGTTTTAATGTTTCATCACATCCGCTCTGAAGCGAGAGATGAAATTGCGGGCAAAACGTCTCAATTTTGGAAAGCCTTTGTATGTCGCTATCCGAGATGACCTCGGGCTCGAGGCTACCGAGCCTTATTCTACGTACAGCCGAGACGGAGGCAACCTCTTCGACCGCGTCGGTAAGTGTTTTTCCAAATTCCTTACCATAGGTTGAAAGGTCAATTCCCACCAAAACTATTTCAGTATATCCATTTTGGGTTAATTTTTCCACTTCTTCTTTTAATTCCTCGAGCGGTTTTGAGCATATTCTGCCACGCGCATAAGGAATGATGCAGTAACTGCAAAAGCGATTACAACCATCCTGAATTTTCACAAAAGCACGGGTACGTTCATTAAAGGATGAAACCGACAGTTCCTGCATACAGGCGGTTTTTTCGTGTTCATTTATACTAAACACTTTATTCCTTTTTTGATAGCACTCTTCAACAAGCGCAATGACATTTTTTCTATCCCGAGTTCCAAGGATAATGTCGGCTCCGGACACTTTTTTTGCCTTTTCAGGAAAGGCTTGCGGAAAACATCCGACAAGCGCTATTACCGCATCGGGATTATACTTTCTAATATGATTTACAGTCTTTTTACTCTTATTATCCGAACTTACGGTAACTGTACATGAGTTAATGACAAAGGCATCTGCGCCATCATTTTCCGACACAATCTCATGTCCTCTTTTAGCAAAAAGTTCTGACAAAGCCTGCGACTCATACTGGTTTACTTTACACCCGAGCGTACAAAACGCCACCTTCATTAACTCACCGCCTTTTACCACAAACTAATCCACTCTTTATTATACCATTTTTACAGTCTTTTGCAATAGCAAAACCTGACATCTGCACAAAAAAACGGCACTGCAATTTCTTGCAGTGCCGAAAATACGTAATGTGTATTTTTTACATACCGGTAAGACCGCTGTGCTCGATACCTTCCATAAACTTTCTCTGTAGGAAGAGGTAAGCCACGATGGGAGGGAGCATCGAAATAACGGTACCCGCCATGATAACACCGTTGTGGAACAGTGCATCCGCGCCATCTGACATGCCGCCCATAGAAGTGCCGTTTGCAAGCATCTCAGTCTGAAGCTGTGTTACAAGCTCTTTAAGCTGGCTAACGATCTGGGGCAAGAGCATTGAGGTAAATTCGGTAAGATAAATGCCGGGCTCATAGTAGTCGTTCCAGTGCCATACCATTGAAAGCACGATACAAACGATAGTGGTTGATCCTGCTGAGGGGAATGCGATTCTAAAGAACGTCTTTAAAGGACCGCATCCATCAATGGTGGCCGCCTCTTCAAGCGCCTTAGGAATACCGAGGAAGTACTGACGATAGAGGAAGATAAATAGTCCTCCCTTAAGTCCATATCCCAGGTATGTGGGCAGAATGATAGGCAGGTATGTTCCAACCATTTTAAAGTTGAACGCTCCGATGGAGAATGCCATCTTTGTATAGGTTATATACATAGGAACGATAAGTACCTGTATAGGAACGAGGATTGAAAGAATAACAAGACCGAAGAAGAGGCCTTTTCCGGCAAAGTTATATCTTGCGAATCCGTATGCTACAAATGAGCAGACAAAAACGTGACCAATGGTCGAGAAAATGGTAACTACAAGTGAATTTACAAGAGTCTGACCAAGGCGCATAGTAATTGCCGCAGTTTCATAACTCTTAAAGGTTATGTTCTTGGGAATCCACTTAACTGTTACGTCGATAAGGTCACTGTAGCTTTTAAGCGAAGTCGTAATCATATAAAGAAAGGGATATATGAAAACGAATGCCATAAGTATAAGCATAACATACACAAAAAGATCGCCGAATGTTATGGGAGACTTTTTGTAAATTTTAAGCAGATCATCCTTAGTAGGAAGTTTTATGTTTACTTTTGCCATTTTATCCCCTCCTTCCTTAATCATTAAGCTTCTTGGTAAACGGACGCATTATAAGGAATATAGCAGCTATCAAAACTATAATCCAAGCAAAGAACAACCACGCCATTGCTGATGCATACTCAAATCTGAATATGTCATCAAATCCTTTATCATTTATGTACTTAAGCAGTCGGTTCTGAGAGTCGTTAAAGCTATCAATAACCGTATAAACGAGGTTAAGAAGGATTTGGGGCGAGATCATAGGAAGTGTAATGAGCCAGAAGCTCTCCCATTCACCTGCAGCGTCAACTCGGGCCGCCTCATAAAGCGAGGTGGGAACACTCTGGAGTGCCGCGAGGTAAATTACCGTCGGTACACCGGATTTCCAAAGAATTGTACTTACAAGGTCAAGGAATGTTGAAATAGCGTTAGTCGCCTCGGCGCCTATGTAGATAGCTACTTCACGAGGAATGAGAACTTCTTTTGCAACTTCCATTGCATCCTGGTTTACCGACTGATTCATAAGCTGGGACATTGCAAATCCCGAACCTAAGATAACCGGCAGGAAGAATATCGCTCTAAAGAGCGCTCTTCCCTTAAACTTACGGTTAAGCATAACCGCAATGATAAGCGAAAATACGTTGATGAAGGGAACGGTTGTAATCATATTCTTGATATTGAGAATATACAAGTCAAGATATACCGCGTCGCCCGTGAGCGCCTCAATATAGTGCTTAAGGCCAACCCACTCAACTTCATTTCCGGTGTAACTTACAAATTGCGAAAAACTGAGTCTGAAAGAATAGAAAATAGGATAGATAAAGAGCAGTGCTGTTCCGATTATCCAAGGAAGAAGGAACAAATAGCCGTTTAACGATTCTTTTCTCTTAAGACTCCAAAACTTTTTCGCTGTGAATCTTGTATCTTTAGCCATTTTTATTCCTCCCTTCTATTCTATTACCTTGCCGTTTGCATCAACTACCATGTAGTTCTCTGCAGGGACTGTATAGTCATCGGCAAGTTCCTCGGTATTTCTATAGTTTACATAGATTGTATTTCCATTGGAATATACAACACGATACAAACCATACTTGAGCTCTGTATGCTCAACCATTTCACAGTTTCCGGTGAAGGCAAGCTTAGTGTTAAACTCCTTAATAAGCGCTTCAACATCATCTGTCCAGGTTTCAATCTCGGTTGAGAATGCGTTGCCAACTCTGGAATCCTTAAACTCCTCGCTCATTTCTTCGGTAAGAAGGAATGTGGGCTCGGCGCCTGTTTCGATCCAATGGAGTTTCTCTTTGTTGTAATCGATTGCCATATTACCGGGAATATCAAGGCTATAAGGAATATAACCATGAACTACGAGCTGATAGAAAGGAATCTCTCTATCAAGAAGGGTTATGCTTGAACCTTCCTTGGGAATATCATAGAGGTAGTCCGTTGCGGTAAGAACATAAGCATTTCCTCTCTGAACAGCGGTTTTAAATCCTGCCTCTTTTGTTTCCTTGAGCATTGCGCTATAGAGAACGGTGGTATCAAAACGATCAACAGCAACATTCTTCTGATAATCGTCAAATACATACCAGCCAATCTTATCAAAACCGATTCCGCATACACCATTTCTCTTGAGGTAAGGGATTCTCTTTGTAGTAAGATTTAAGTACTCTCTATAGGGGTTCAGAACGTACTGATCACCTTCTGTATTAGTAACGGGAGTTTTGGATGCGTTGTAAACTGCTTCGCTTTGCTTGCTGAAGTTCCTTGAATCGGTTGTTGCCGAAACATGGTCGTCTACAAGATAACTATCGATACCTTTTTCGGTAAGGAACTCACTAAGCCCCTCAACACTTCCGATACCTCTTGCCACTCTACCAGTACTGGGATATAAATTATATCCTGAGCTCTGCCAACCGAGAAGCAGTATTCTAAGTTTATTTTGAGACTCATCGTCAAAACCATTTACGATATTTTCAATGTCCTCACACTTAGTCATAACCTTTAAGAACTCGCCGATCATACTGTCAACCTTTGTGCTCATAACCATCTGAAGGTTTACATTTACACCTTCCTTTTTAGTAGACTCAGTCTTAACAAGTCTACCTGTCTCTGCAAGGAAACCACGGAGATCATTAGCAAGGTCGCTATAAGTTACACTGCTTCCCTCTTTCGCATTAACGAAGGAATAGTGAACGGCAAAATCGCCTGCGGTGAGATTCTTCTCGATTTCAACTATCTCATTACTTGAAGGATCGAGATAGCTGTAGGATTTACGATAGTTTATAACCGGCTCAATACGATTTATGTAATAAACCGCGCCGCTGGGTCTTAAGGTGATACAACTGTTCATCTCACCCTCAGTTATATAACCGACAAATCCACTTGTGTTTCTACCCATTCCAAAGAAGGGCATAAGAGCATTTTTAATGCCCTGCTGATTGTTGTGCTCAATATCATCAAGGTCAAAGTCTCTTGAGAAGTAAATATAACTTGTTATAGGACTTTGTCTCTGAGTGTAGGGGATTTGTTTAACGTTATAAATACCGCCTGCTGCATCAGGGAACACGAAGAAACTGTTTTGAACATTATCTGTAACAGCACCAAACATGGGAAGAACTGTAAGACTGGTAAGTCCGTACTTGGTTTCTTCATCCTCAATAACCTTTTCGATAGGTACTCTGACATTAAGTCCGGTTTCGTCGACCCACATTTCCATAGTAAGACCAATACCGATATCGAAATATGATTCAATTGCTATACCGTTCTTAAGTTTATGAAGCTTAACGTCTACGGTACCTCTTTCGCGGTGCTCAAAAATACTTGTAACCTTGTTAATTGCCTCAAAATCGGTATAACCAATCTCGAAGATTCTTTTTAGCTTATTACGAGTTGCCTCTGTATTTTCGGTTTTATCGTTCCAAGCCTTATCAATATAATCCGAGTCATCCATCATACTTGACCATTCCTCACCCGAGGATTTATCAATAAGTTTGATGGCGATATCTGTGGGGTTGTAATAGAGCTGGTAGTTTCCGCTCTCGCCGATGAGGGTGTACTCATTTTCCACTAAGGTGAGTTCCCCATCAACATACTCTGCTACTGCTTCTACTTTAGGTTTATTTTCGTCGATGACACTACGGTCTATCTTTACCTTAGGAGCAAACAGGATGGAAGCAAGGATGGCAAGAACTAAGACTACTGCAGCTACAATAATAATTATTTTCTTTTTCATATTCTGCCCCCCTCCTATCTAAGCAAGAAATTGATTTCGGAAATAAGTTCCTGCACAAACTTAACAATCTGTGCACCAAGTCCGAATGCAAGAAGCACTACAACAACGATAAGTACCATTGCTAAAATAGAGAAAATACTAAACAGCAATGACTGCGAAAACTTAAGACCGTTTGACTGCATAAAGCCGATGAACAACAAGACTACTACCCACGCAATAATGAACGCCTGAATTCCTATAAAGAAGGCATACTCAGAAGCCGAGAAGATGTGTGAAAGAGCGATTGTTATCGGAGTCATAACGATGTAAGGCGCAAGACTATATACCGATATTGCGAGTGTTTCCATAAAGGTTGACTCACCGCCGCAAACGGTCATAAGAGCGTAACTCGCGATTGCCCAAAGCAAGATGGGAACGACTATTACGCCAATTTCAATGACGGCGTTTGCATTTGCAGCAGTTGTATTGGAAACTGTAAAGTTTACTGTATAAACATACAGAATCTTCATTGCTACTGCAAGGGCAAGTACCGAAAAGATTGCTAATTTTGATATCTGTTTTCTATCTTTTTTGATGAGATAAAAGGTGTCGATAGGATGGAACAGAACCAAAATGAAGTATTTAAGCCATTTCATATTCTATCCCTCCAATTTATCCCAGAATTCTTTTTTGATCTTCTTAACATACTTGTTAAGCTGCTTAAAGAGAAGTATCAAAACTACAAGAATTACAACGGCGGCTGCAACTATGTAATAGAAATAGTTTTGCATAAAGCCGTAACGAATCTTCTCGAAAGCTTTACCGTAATTTAAACGGTCTTCACTCATAATAAAGTCGTCAAGACTCTCCTCGTAGTTACCTCTCTTAAGCTGGATCTTACCAATAAACTCACGAGCAAGACTATAGCTTGCGTTATTTTCCTTTATCTTAAGCCATTTGTCATAAGATGCGTCATATTCACCGTTTGAGTAATCTATAACAGCGCTCTGAACAGTTTTGATAAAATCAGTGGGTTCAAAAACCTGAATTCTGGCAAGTGCTGCATCGAGTGTTACAAGTTTGCCGTCTCCGCCGTAAACGATGGAGCTGGGCATACTGAAGTAACCATCTGTGCTACCTTCTCCACCGAAGATGCAAAGGAGATTTCCTTCGTAGTCGTACTGATAAAGGCAGCAAGTGTTTTGCTCGATAACTGTAATGATTTCATTTTCATCAGCACAAATATCAACAAAAACAGGGGTTCTCTTAACGCCTCTGTTATCATAAAGTGTCTCACCATATTCTTGTTCTGGGAATATGTTTTCACCTACTGTGTTGATAACGCTGATTCTCTTTTTCTTTTCGGCTCCGGTTGCATAAATCTTTCCGCCGTTTGCGACACAGAAATTAAAGTATGCTTCCGGTTCCTTAACCTTTTTCTGATCCTTTTGTTCATCGGTCGCAAACGTCATAAAGATGAGGTTAATAAGGTCAAATCCAACCTTATTTGCACCGATATATCCCTTAAAGTTGTTTACAGCATCAATGCTCATAAACTGTTTTCCCTGTACAACATACAGGTAATTGTTTACGGGGTTGATAGCAACCTTGGAGGGAGAGAATGTTGTTACATTGTGAAGCAGCTCGGATTTGGGCATTACAAATTCTTCTATATAAACTCCTGTCGGGCTTAAGTGAATAACTCGCTCATTACCCGAGTCTGCTATGAACATATCGCCTTTGTCTGTTACATAGATGCCCTCGGGTGAGTTGAGTTCTCCGTCAGCATCAAACTCCGCGATAAATTTAAAGTCATTTGTTAATTTAACGATACGCTTATTTCCTGTATCTGCGACATAATATTCTCCGCTGGGGGCAAGAAAAAGATCCTGGGGATTACTAAAGGTCGTTTTCCTGGGCCCTTCCAGTTTCTCTACTACCTGTTCGCAAGTGTAGGGTTTGGGCATCGCCATTCTTGATTCGCCATCTGCTGCGAGTATATATCCGTTATCCCAATAGTTAAAGGCAGAAGCCTGAGATACCAGAAGTACCGCAGTCATTACTGTGGCAACAGCAACGCGTAAAAACTTTTTCATCTGCTCTTCTCCTATCTTATTTGATTCCGGTATGAGCCATGGTCTCAATAACCTTACGCTGCATCAATGTGTAAAGAATGATGGTAGGTGCGGTCATAATGAGAGTTCCGGCCGCCATTGCACCTGAACGGGCAAGGCTTCCTCCGATTGCCTGAATTGCTATCGGGAGGGTTCTCATAGCTTCATTGGTGATGTAAATGAGGGGACCTGTAGCATCGTTCCAAACCGACACGAAGCAGAACACAACGAGTGTTGCCCATGCAGGAGCGAGGAACGGGAATACAATCCTTGTAAATATCTTAAGCTCATTAGCTCCGTCGATTCGAGCCGCCTCAAGAAGCGAGGTGGGAATCTGCTCACAGAACTGCTTCATAAGGAAGAAGTTATAAGCAACTGCGATGTTAGGTAAGAACAATGCCCAATATGTATCGATTAATCCTAATTTGTTAACAACCATATAGTTAGGAATTCTTGTAACATGTGCTGAGAACATAAGTGCCATAAGTACAAGGCTGAATATCTTCTGTGCACCCGGCGGTTTTAACTAAGTCGGGGGC
>JAZQLL010000211.1:0-2713 GCA_045542675.1 Oscillospiraceae bacterium | reverse complement strand
AATAAACACATCAGGGTTTTCCTCCTGCATTTTCATTGCGGTTTTAAGGCATTCATCGATACATTTACCAATATCGCCCGCATCGTGAACAAAAATTACCTCGGCGCCGTAATGCTCGACGAGTTTCTTTCTCTCCTCGCTTACCGAGTCGGGCATAATTATCTTTGTTTTATAACCTTTTACCGCGCCAACGAGCGCAAGACCTATTCCCTGATTTCCACTTGTTGGCTCGACTATAATTGTATTTTCATTGATAAGGCCCTTTTTCTCGGCATCAAGAAGCATATTATAAGCGGTTCTTGTCTTTACCGAGCCGCCGACATTAAGTCCCTCAAACTTAACTAAAATCTCGGCGCAGTGGCCATCAGTAAGTTTATTTAAGCGGATAAGCGGCGTTGTTCCTATTGCCTCTAAAATGTTATTGCAAATCATCTAATAACCTCCGGTGCATACCTTTTACACCATTTTATTAATTTTACAAAATAAATGTGATATGGCTTAATTTTATACCAATATTTACCGTATGTCAAGCATATTACCCCTTTATAAACACAAAATATATAGTGCTTGACAAATTTTTAACAGAGTGTTATAGTTACTGTAGCAAAATACTTTTAGATTGGAGAATCAATATGGGATTTTTAAAAGGAAAAACCGCTATAATTACTGGGGCAGGCCGTGCCGTTTTAAGTGACGGCAGATGCGGCTCTATCGGATACGGAATTGCTACCGCTTACGCTAAAGAGGGCGCAAATCTTGTTATCACAGGAAGAAACGTTCAGAAATTAAATGATGCCAAAGAGGAACTTGAGCGTCTTTACGGAATAAAGGTGCTTGCTATTGCAGCAGACATAAATGCCGATGCCGACAACGAGGCAGTTGCAATCGAGGTTGCCGCTAAGGCTATGGAAGAATTCGGAAGCATTGATGTTCTTATAAACAATGCGCAGGCGTCTGCATCGGGTGTTCCCCTCGCTGAGCACACCACCGAGCAGTTTAATCTTGCTATGTACTCGGGACTTTATGCAACTTTTTATTATATGAAGGCTTGCTACCCCTATCTTAAAGAGTCAAAAGGTACTGTTATAAACTTCGGCTCGGGCGCAGGACTTTTCGGAAACTTCGGCCAGTGCTCTTATGCCGCCGCTAAGGAAGGCATCCGCGGACTTACCCGAGTTGCCGCTACCGAATGGGCTAAAGATGGCATTACCGTTAACGTTATCTGCCCTCTTGCCTGGACCGCACAACTTGAAAACTTTGAGAAAGCCTATCCCGAGGCATTCAAGGCAAACGTTAAAATGCCTCCTGCGGGACATTTCGGAGATTCCGAGCTTGAAATCGGCAGAGTTTGTGTACAGCTTGCTCACCCCGATTTCAAATATCTCACCGGTGAAACCCTTACCCTTGAGGGTGGAATGGGTCTTCGCCCCTAAATAAAAATAAATGCCGACCGCAGCGGTCGGCTTTTTTATTTTTACTTAATTTCAGTACCGCCCCATTCTACAACTGTAAAACCTTCTCTATTCGGAGCGGTTAATTCCTGTGCAGGAATTGATATATAGGTATCAATCGCTTTAAAGGTCATAAAAACTCTTATGGTCGTGTCGGGAGCGGGGCTTATGTTAAGTTTCGCAGCATCGGTGTAGGCTTTTGTCTGGAACGAGATAATATTATATTCATTCTCCTGCATAATGGGAAGCCAATAAACTATAAATTCATTTGCCTCGCGGCGAGTAAGTCCCAATTTTTCAAGTGCAGTTTCTAAAAACGCGGCGGTTTCCTCGCCTTTTACACAGAAACCTTTAGAAAAATCATAGTCGGCGTAAATTTTACCTTCCCAATAAAGATAGTTATAGGTTTTGCCGTCCTTGTCTTTTAGGGTACCATCGGGCTGCGCGATAACACGCCATTCCTCATTATAGGCGGGATAGGTGCAGGTAAGTTTGCCGTTTAGGTTAAGGTCAACCGAAACTTCGGTTTCTTTTTCGGGATAAAGGTAGATTACAGGCTTATAAGCCACTCCCGGTTCAAGCTCAAAATCGCTTTGTTTAATAGAAACAAGGTCTGCTTCTACCCTATCCGTCTTTGTATCCCAATAGAGATTTTCATAGGTGACCAGCACCTGGTCGCCGACGCACCACTCATCGGAAAGCGTGCAGTTTATCTTTATTTCATAAGGAAACGGCACAACAGTTCTTGCAAAAAAGCAGTTTTTATATATTTTGGTTATCCTTATATCATCGAAAAGGTGGTCTCGCGATTGAGCAGTCGATTTATCGAGCCATTCTTCCTTATACTCCATATTTCTCAGGTCGGTAACAAGTTCCCATGATTTTGCGCCAATTCGCGCAGGATAGGTACACATAACGTTTCCGTTATAGCCGATTTTTACAACATCTCCGACCTTAGCGCCGATGTCATCAAGGCCCGAATAACTGAATGTTATCTTATCACTACTATTTCTCTCCCACTCATCAGATAACGGCTCAACAGTAACCTCTGTGCCATGCATCTCATGGATAACCGCTTTAAAATATTGATTTACATTCGGCTCCTCATAGTACCATAGAGAGCCTATTGATTTAAAGTTGTGCGGAAAAAAGTAAATGCGGGTTTTATCGTAAATTTCATCGGTTGTAATGCGGTTCCAGTCTACAATTTTATAGGTAAGGGCGGTGTATTCTCGGGTTCCGCCATCCTTATAAACGCCTGT
>JAZQLL010000210.1:0-8038 GCA_045542675.1 Oscillospiraceae bacterium | reverse complement strand
CCCTTCTGTGTGCGGGTGGCAACGCTTGCCGCCGCCATTTCTGCATGTAAAACCTTTTTTTCTAAGGTGCTTTATAAGGCTGTCCCAACTGTCAGGGGCGTACCCTAAGCCGAAACGGTTGATGGTTTTCATATCAAGACCGCGGTCGGTAATGTACCTAAGCGCCGCCGCTCCCTGAGGAGCGAGCAGAGCCGCATGGAAAAATCTCGCGGTCTCGCGGTTGATTTCTAAAATACGCCCTTTAAGGCGCATAGCTCCGTCGTCCATATTATCCTCGGGAACAGAAAGTCCCACCTTCTCGGCGAGGAATTTAACCGCCTCGGGATAAGATAAATTTTCGGCGCGCATAATAAACGAAACAACATCGCCGCCTGTGCCGCAACCGAAACAGTAGAAAAGCTGCTTGTCCGATGAAACGTTAAAAGACGGAGTTTTTTCGCTATGGAAGGGGCAAAGACCCTTGAGGGCGCGCCCCTGCTTTTTCAAAACGACATATTGGGAAATAATGGTTTCAATATCGCATCGCGCGCGAAGTTCGTTTAAAAAATCGTCTGATAAACGCATAATTTCCCTCCTTGTCTAAAGTAATTTCAGTTTAATAAACCGACCAAGCCTTAGGAATAACGAGTTCCTCGTAGTAGTGAATGGCGTACCTGTCGCTCATACCTGCGATATAGTCACAAATTGCCTGCTCGGCGCCTTCCTCTTCATAAATTGCGCGGAACATAGCAGGGAGCTTGTCGGGATTTTTCATAAGATACTCGTAGAGATATTTTATAATATCCTGAGCTTTGCCTTCTTCGCTTTTTGCGGCAGAGCCGAGGTATACCCGCTCATACATAAACGAATGCAGGGTATCGAAAGCGGCCCTTATGTCAGGCGCCATTTTGATACTGCGGCTTTCGTCGGTAATAATAGATTTTACAAATGTACCAATTCTCTGCGAACGGCGATTTCCTAAAATTTCAATAGCATCGCGCGGCAGGTCGTCGGGAGTGATAATGCCTGCACTGAAGGCATCGTCAATATCATGATTTATATAAGCAATCTTGTCGGCAATCTCGATTATTCTGCCTTCCTTGGTTTCTGCAACCTGATTGGTGTGGCAGAGTATCGCATCGATAACCTCGTGCGAGAGGTTAAGGCCTCTACCGCTCTTTTCGAGTTTTTGAGCAACTCGAACACTGTGGCGGTAGTGCTTAAATCCATTTGAAGTTATTTCGTTTAAGGTGCGCTCGCCTGCGTGACCGAACGGAGTGTGACCCAAATCGTGACCCAAAGCCGCCGCCTCGGTCAAATCCTCGTTTAAATTCATAGCTCTTGCGATAGTTCTCGCAATCTGTGAAACCTCAAGAGTGTGGGTAAGTCTTGTTCTGTAGTGGTCGCCCTCGGGAGAGAGGAAAACCTGGGTTTTGTGCTTAAGTCTGCGAAACGCCTTGCAGTGAATTATCCTGTCTCTGTCTCTCTGGAAATAGGTTCTAAGCTCATCTGGCTCCTCGAATTTTTCTCTGCCTTTAGAGTTTACGCTAAGGCAGGCATCGCTCGCGAGAGTCAGCCTTTCGCGCTCTTCGGTCATTTCTCGTATTGTCAATTATATCGCTCCTTTTGTCGCAAAACGTACAAAAAAGTCATTACAATTATCCAATTTTATATTATACCATAAAAAAGACTAAATGTCAAAAAATAACTGCTCTTTTCTTAAAAATTCTACTTCGCCGAATGTGAGCTCGACAAGCTCTGCCTCGAGAGAGTCGGTAAGTGCGGCAGGGGAGAAGAATTCTATGGTAACATTCTCACCAAATTCACTACCGATAACCTTTCCTTCGCGGACCGAGAGAAAAGGTGAAACCTTTCCGTACATAGAATAGGAAACGGTTATAGAAACCCTGTCACCAAAGGTGCGGGTAATTATTTCTGCGTTAGATACTACATCGCTCGCACCCTTACTGTAAGCGCGGGTAAGACCGCCCGTTCCGAGCAGAGTTCCGCCGAAATAACGGATGGTTGCGATGGCAACATTGTATATATCTTTGCGGAGCAACACATCGAGCGTGGGCATACCTGCAGTGCCCTGCGGCTCGCCGTCGTCACTATAGCGCTTTATCTGTCCGTCAAGCAGACTGTAGGCGTAGACAACATGGGTGGCCTCGCGGTGCATGGAGCGTATTTCGGTAAGAAAAGCTACCGCTTCCTCTTCGGTTGCAACAGGCGCAAGATAGGATATAAAACGCGACTTCTTCTCAAAGAATTCGGCTTCTGCTCTTGCTTTTGCGGTTTTGTAATCCTTTGCCAAAATAAACACTCCTTTCAACTAATCTAAAATGGGCAAAAGGACCGTCTTAAAAAAGACGGCCCTTTTCTCTCATAGTTATTTGTCCATGCCGAAACGCTTTTTAAATCTGTCAACACGGCCGCCGGTATCAACCAGCTTCTGTCTTCCTGTAAAGAAGGGGTGGCACTTTGAGCAAATTTCAACGCGGATTTCATCAGCGGTTGACTTAGTCTCGAAAGTAGCGCCGCAAGCACATCTTACAGTAACAGTCTTGTAATCGGGATGAATGCCCTTTCTCATGATTTTCACCTCTTTAATTTGTGGCGGTCTGTCTGTTTCTGGCGCATAAGCTGTGACCTATGCTAAACATACCCCGCAAAGTAGCCGCCCTAACTGCCTGAGATTTTGCCCAAGCATACGAGCACAAGTTATTATAACATAGCATTTTTCAAAATGCAAGTGTTTTTTATCTAATAATTATTTCTTCTCTTGCAGGACCGTTTGTAACGATTGCAAACTTAAATCCAATCTCGTTTTCGATAAATTCGATGTATTTTCTGCAGTTTTCGGGAAGGTCCTCATATTTTGTGATTCCCCTTACATCACACTTCCAGCCGGGGAGTGTTTTGTAGACAGGTTTTGCCTTTTCAAGTAAGGGAGTTACAGGGAAGTCTCGGGTAATCTCGCCATCGATTTCGTAGCCTACGCAGACTTTAAGTTCATCGAGATAACCGAGCGCATCAATAACGGTTAAAACCGCGTGGGTAGTACCCTGAACTTCGCATCCGTAACGGGTGGCAACGGCATCAAACCAACCCATTCTTCTGGGTCTGCCTGTGGTAGCGCCGTACTCGCCGCCATCACCGCCGTGGTTTCTCATCTGCTCGGCTTCCTCACCGAAAATCTCGGAAACGAAAGCGCCCGCGCCAACTGCCGAGGAGTAAGCCTTTACAACTGTGTAAATTTCCTTTATTGCATAGGGGGGGACACCTGCACCTGCCGCACCGTAGCCTGCGATGGTGTTAGAAGATGTAACCATGGGGTAGATTCCATGGTCGGCATCCTTAAGTGTTCCGAGTTGACCCTCTAAAAGAACGGTTTTGCCTGCCTTTTCCGCCTCGTAAACGAGTTTTCTGACATCGCCGACATAGGGGGCGATGCCCTCTTTCCACTTCATAAGTGTGTTGAAGATTTCGTCTGCTGAAAGGGGCTCTTTGCCGTAGAGATTTTTTATAAGAATGTTCTTAACCTCTAAAACCTTTTCAATTTTTGCGCGCAGTCTTTCCTCATCGAAAAGCTCGCAAACCTGGAAACCGATTTTAGCATATTTATCTGAGTAGAAGGGAGCAATTCCGCTCTTTGTAGAGCCGAAGCTTGCTTTTCCCAGACGCTCTTCCTCGTAAACATCGAAAAGAACGTGATAGGGCATAACCATCTGGCAACGCTCGGAAACAACGATTTTGGGAGCGGGGACTCCGCGACCTACAACATCATCAATTTCCTTTAAAAGTTTTTCAACATCAAGGGCAACACCGTTTCCGATGCAGTTTATAACGCCCTCATTGAAAACGCCCGAAGGGAGTGTGTGAAGTGCAAACTTGCCGTACTCGTTTTTAATTGTGTGACCTGCATTAGCGCCGCCTTGAAAACGAACAACAATGTCAGCATCTTTTGCGATATAATCGGTAATCTTGCCTTTACCCTCATCGCCCCAGTTGGCTCCTACTACTGCTTTTACCATGAGAAATTCTCCTTTTTTAAAAGTGAAAGTTGTCTTAAAAAAGAACACGTTTATTGTATCAAAATCTGCCGCATCTTGTCAACACAATACGCAAAATAATACAAAAAAACTTCCCCACGAGAAATCGGGGGAAGTTTTGAAAAGTTATTCTGTACGAAGGGCGACAACGGGGTCCTTTTTAGCGGCGCTTCTAGAGGGAATTATTCCTGCAAAGAGTGTGAGTATTACGCTGATTGCGACAAGAATAACCGCAACTTCAATGGGAAGTGTTGCCCTAAGATTTGCAATGCCTGTAAAGTAGTTTAATATAAGGTTTATCGGTATGCACAGAAGATAGGTGATAAGAACGCCTAAAAGTCCCGAAGTAAATCCTATAATAACAGTTTCGGCATTGAACATGCTCGAAACATTTTTCTTAGAGGCTCCAAGCGCACGAAGGATACCTATTTCCTTTGTTCTCTCCTGAACCGAAATCAAGGTGATAACGCCTATCATAATTGAAGAAACGATAAGCGAGACGGCAACGAAGGCGATGAGAACATAGGTGATGGCATTGATTATTGAGGTAATAGATGACATCATAATGCCCACATAATCGGTGTAGGTTATCTGCGAAAGTTCGTCAACACCCTCGTTGTAATCGGCGATGATTTCCTCGATAACATCCTTGTTTTCAAAGGTTGAGGCATACATATTTACCGAAGAGGGACTGTCAAGATTAACATAACCTAATGTTCTTAAATTCTGCTCGTAGGTAGATTCCGAGAAGACGAGAACCTCATCATAATATTCGGCGCACTGCTCGGTTGTGTAACTCTGCATTGCCATAGAGAGTGCCGTCGAAAGTTGCTGCGAGGTCATTGCGCCAAGCTGCTTTTGTACACCGGCAGCGTACTGCATACGGGTACCCTCAATTATCATCTGGGTGTACATTTCCTTCAAATCTTCCTCAGGCATTGAGGAGAGATAATCGGAAAGTTCATCTTGTGATAGGTTCATCTGAGCAGAGAGCGCTGAAGCAACCGCCTTTTCAATACTATCGCGTGTGGCGTTTTTAAGCGCATTTTCTACAGCGCCGTCGAGCATTTCTTTTGAAGGAATGCTCATTATCTTAATGTAAGCATCTGCCTTGCCCTTTTCGTCGAGCGAGTTTATGTACTTTTTAAACTCCTCGGTTTTTTCTTCGGCGGTAAGATTGCCCGAATTCTCTTTAAAGGGGAGATTTGTGAAAATATCCTTTGAAGTATCCTCAAGTTGAGCCTTTACTGCGGCGGACTTTTTAGAATTCTCTATAACATATTCAGTAAGTTTTGAAGTGTAGCCGATACCCGAAGAGAGCATAGCCGAAACAGCATCCTCGCTGGGACGGATAATTCCCGAAACCTTAAGGTCGGTGCCGTTTTCGTAAAGGTATTTCATACCTGCCTGAGTATCGCGAAGATCGGTGTATGTGCCCGTTTTGTCATCATAGACATAACAGTCGGAACTGAAAACGGTTCGAAAATCCATCGAACAGATTTCTTCGTAACTCCAACTTTTTTGGTCAAACTCCATTTCGGTCTTGTTAAATGCGGCATCAGCGAGGTCATCCATATCCTGCTTGGACTTAAGACCGAGAGCATAAAGGGTCATATCGTCAATTTCGTTGTTTTCATCAACTACCAAAACAACCTCGTTGTACTCGGTGGGCCATGAGCCGTAAATAACATCGTACTGCTTGTCAAGTAGGTCGTTGTAGAGTTTGCCGTTTTCTCCGGGGAGCATCTCCTGCCAGAGAATTGCCGAAGCACCCATCGGGGACATGCTCATCATAGAATCGGTGGGCATACCAAAGGTCTCGCCCATATTGAGCATGGAGTTTAGGTCCATTCCAAAATACTCTATAAGAAGTTCTCTGAGCATCTCCTGCGAGTCGGAAAGAATTATCTTGCCATCGACACTCTCGGTGTAGACCTGCATATCCATATCGTAGGTATACTGCACACCATTTACAGCCTTATAAAGTTCACTTTCCTTATCATCTAACTGCTTCTCGATGTACTCCTTAAAAGACTTAAGGTCGTTTTCCTGAGTTTCCATGGTGCTCATAGCGTTTACAAGGTCGTAGAGCATACCCTTTTGGTAAATGGCATCCTTATCGTGTTCGCCGTGTGACTGGGCGTTGCCCATAAAGGTCACGAGTAGGGAACTTATGTCCATGTGTTGCGCCTCAAGTGTTAAGGGGTACGAAGAGAGGGTGTCCTCCTGCATGGTGTTTATGTAGTTGGTAGTACCCTGCGAAACGGCGAATATAAGCGCAATACCGATAATTCCGATACTGCCCGCAAAAGAGGTAAGCGCCGTCCTGCCCTTTTTGGTGAAGAGGTTTTTAAGGGAGAGGGAAAACGAGGTGGTCGCCTTAAGAGAAGGCTTTTTAACCTTTTTCTCGCGCTCCGCTTTTTCTACCGCCTTAGCCTTTATTGGCTCAATTTCTTCCTCACTTATTGGATTTGAATCATCGGTTATAACACCATCGAGCATACGAATAATTCTTGTCGAATACTCGTTTGCAAGGTCGGGATTATGGGTTACCATAATAACGAGGCGGTCTTTTGAGATTTCCTTTAAAATCTCCATAACCTGAACGCTGGTTTCAGTGTCAAGCGCACCGGTAGGTTCGTCGGCGAGAATAATATCAGGGTCATTTACAATGGCGCGTGCTATTGCAACTCTCTGCATCTGGCCGCCCGACATTTCGCTCGGCTTTTTCTTAAGTTGGTCGCCGAGGCCAACGCGCTCGAGCGCCATAATAGCCTTTTTCCTGCGCACATATTTTGAAACGCCCGAAAGCGAAAGAGCGAGTTCAACATTCTGCAGTACCGACTGATGCGGAATTAAGTTGTAACTTTGAAAAACAAATCCAACCGAGTGATTTCGGTAAGCATCCCAGTCTCTGCTTTTAAACTCGCGAGTTGAGCGCCCGTTTATAACAAGGTCGCCCTCGGTATACTTGTCAAGTCCGCCTATGATGTTAAGCATAGTGGTCTTGCCGCAACCCGACTGACCTAAGATGGAAACAAACTCGCTTTCTCTGAATGTAAGGTCAATACCCTTAAGCGCATGCACAACGCCGCTGCCTGCGGGGTAATCCTTCTTTATATTTTTAAGTTCTAACATTTAAAAGAAATCTTCCTTTCAAATATCTGATTTTGCAATTAAAGTATAGTATTTTTGTATCCTCAAATCAATAGAATAATGTCGACTAAATGTAAATAATAAGTAAATTTTAAGGTGAAATTAAGGGATACGATATGCAAAAAGCGGCATAAAGCCGCTTTAGGTTATATTTTAGCGCCTGCCTCGGTTATGGTCTTGTAAATAAACTGACCCGAGGAAATAAGGTCATTTAAAGCATTTGGTGAACCAAAATTTTCGATGGTTATAATGCCGTCAAAGCCGTCTTTTATGAGCCTGGTCAAAATCTCGCCGCAATGCATAACGCCGCTTCCTACAGCGGCGGGATAGTCGCAGTCGCCCGTTTTCCTAACTCGCGCCTTTGCTCCCGCAACCTCGCTCAAAGTTTTGTCATTGCAGTGAATCTGGTATTTTATTCTGCTGCGGAAACTGCTAAAAGCCGTGAGAACATCATCGCCCATAAATGCAAAATTGCCGGTATCAAAAATGCAGTGAAGGGAGGGCTCGTGCTCTAAATACCATGAAACTCCCTCAATTCCCGCAACCGCCGAGTTTACATCATCGTAATCCTCAACGCCGATTTTAATGCCCTCTTTTTCGCCGAGCGCTATCATGTGGCGAATGGCGGTAAGCGAAAGTTCTCTCGCCGCCTGTCTGTCGTCGCCCTCGCTGAAAAAACCGGGAATAGCCATAATAACGCTAGCTCCAAGGTCTTTTGCAAGCCCCACTATTTCTTCCGCCTCGCTGAGCGAAGGATTGTGGACAAAATCGGTGTGAGCGGGAAGGGAACACATCTTCATTCCGCACGCTTTAAGGGTCTTTATATTTTCAAGACACTCGTCATCAATCTG
>JAZQLL010000209.1:0-3325 GCA_045542675.1 Oscillospiraceae bacterium | reverse complement strand
TAAATATGATATAAAACTATTACTACATACGGTAAGTGAGGTTATATGATGTTTAAAATTGAGGATGCTTGTAAAAGAGCAAATATTTCAAGGACAATAAGGTTTACAGAGGAAATTTTCGAAGAGCTTTTAAAAGTTTCGAACAAAAACAATGTTTCATTTAATTTTCTTGTGATACAGTGCTGTAAATACGCGCTTGACAATTTGAAAGATGAGCAAAAACCATAAACTGTAGGGACCGGCGTCCTCGACGGTCCTTTCTATATATGCTTTTTGGACCGTCGGGGACGCCGGTCCCTACAAATTCTATTGAAAGTTTAATTAGACCTTAGGGCTTGGCGCTTATAGAAGCGCCGCTAAAACGGAACGTCGGAAACTGCCGTTTTCCTATATTATTATTTCAAGACAAATTTTATCTCGACGGGGTTGTGGTCGGAAAACTCAAATCCCGTGTCGATGTTCTCGGCTGACTTGACCTCAACATTGTCCGATACCAAAAATCCGTCAACTATGATGGTGAAATTGCCCTCTTTGTAGGGAACATCACAGTTTCGGCAGGTGGGGGATATGGCGGTATAATTTGTGCAGCGCTCGATTCCCTCGGGAAGTAGATCCTCGGGGAAGGGCTGCGCCCAGCCGAAATCAGCGTCAGCGCCGCCGTTTAAATCCTGGGTCGAACTGCCTGTAAAATCGTGGTTAAAATCGCCGCCGCAAACGGTGTAATTTCCCTTATCGTACTCGGCCTTCATATCCTCAAAAAGCATTCCCATCTGCGCCGCGCGGATTTCGTCGCTTCCGCCGTAGGCCGACATGTGCACATTGTAAATAATAAGCTCGCGGCCGCCCTCTACCGCTACTCTCGTTTTTGAGTAACATCTGTCAAGGTCCAGAAATTTCGAGAAAGACTCCGAAATGGGCAGACTCCTGCGAATTGCCGAGGATACGGGGAATCGGCTGTAGGTCATCTGGCATGAATTCGAGGCGCCGTGCGGTTCGTTAAATGGATAGAATAAAAATGCCGAGTGGTAATTTATCGCCTGCACGCTGTCAAAATTCTCAAACCGCGCGTCCAGGATTTTTTGCTGATTTATGTGATAACTTCTCGTTGAATCGAGATCAACTTCCTGGAATAAAACGATGTCGGGGTCGCGCTCTCGCACCAAGTCCGCCGCCGAGGAAACAAGAGTTTTAACACTCTCCTCGCTCTCTGCCCAGGACTCTTTTCCGCCGTCCATAAAGAAGGTGAAATCCGGACTGTATGCGCCGAAACCTATATTGTAGCAGATAGCCGAGTACTCCTCGCCGAGTTTTGCCTCGCTCAGCTGCGCCGCTTTTTGCACATCAAGGGTGAGATTGTCTTCAATTCTACTGTAACTTATAAGCACGTAACCGACGTAGATTATTGCAACGAGCAATAGCGCCGCAAGCGCGCTCAAAAGCGTCTTTAGTGAAATTTTTAAAATCTTTTTCATATAAACGCCCCCTTCTTTTTTCATTTTATTATAAATGTAAGGGGTTGTCAAATTCAATCGGATTAATCGTGATTTATGAGTGCGGGGGCGGGACATTGTTCCTGACGCCTGTATCTTGCACAAACCTTGCGGGCGGTCGAGGGCGCCCGCCCCTACGGTTTAGGTTTGTTTTGTGCGGACATAGCGGGAGGACGGTGGGTCACTCCGCCCCCTGCAAAGCACAACAACATAAACAAAACTATGCCTAAAATTTAACAAAAAATCGCAAAATTCTCGTCTTTCCTCTTTACAAACCGCGAACGAAAATATATAATGAATGTGTATGTAAAAATCGTACATATAAACCGAAAGGAGATACTATAAAATGAACTATTCTTTGGAAGTTCAGCACATGTGTCCTCTTGCAAAGGGCCCCAAACACGGTCCCGCGCCTATCCCCGAAGAGGGTAAGTGGATACAGGCAAAAGAAATTTCGGACATTTCAGCTTACACACACGGTGTGGGTTGGTGTGCTCCCCAGCAGGGCGCTTGTAAGCTCTCGCTGAATGTTAAAAACGGAATCATCGAGGAAGCTCTCGTTGAGACCATTGGCTGCTCGGGTATGACCCACTCTGCAGCTATGGCAGCTGAGATTCTTCCCGGTAAAACTCTTTTAGAGGCTCTCAACAGCGACCTCGTTTGCGATGCTATCAACACCGCTATGCGTGAGCTGTTCTTACAGATCGTTTACGGTCGTAGCCAGTCCGCTTTTTCGGATGACGGACTTGTTATCGGCGCAGGTATGGAAGACCTCGGTAAAGGTGAGCGTTCAATGGTTGGTACAATGTACGGTACCAAGGCTAAGGGCGTAAGATACCTTGAGATGACCGAGGGTTACTGCACCAGAATGGCTATCGATGAGAATGATGAGGTTATCGGTTATGAGTTCGTATCGCTCGGAAAAATGACCGATTTCATCAAAAAGGGTATGGAGCCTAACGAGGCCTGGGAAAAATCCAAGGGTACTTATGGCAGATTTGACGAGGCGGTCAAGTATATTGACCCCCGTAAAGAATAAGGAGGTGCGCTGAAATGGCTTTATTTGAAGGTTACGAGAGAAGAATAGAGAAAATCAACGGCGTACTTAAAGAGTATGGCATCTCTTCGGTTGAAGAGTGTAAAGAAATTACTCTTGCAAAGGGCATCGATGTCGACAAAATCGTTCGCACAACTCAGCCCATTTGCTTTGAAAACGCTATCTGGGCTTACACAGTAGGCTCTGCAATCGCTATCAAAATGGGATGCACCAAGGCTGCTGACGCCGCTGCCGCTATCGGTATCGGTCTTCAGGCTTTCTGCATCAACGGCTCGGTTGCTGAAAACCGTAAGGTTGGTTTAGGTCACGGAAATCTTGGTAAAATGCTTCTTTCTGAGGAGACCGAGTGCTTCTGCTTCCTCGCAGGTCACGAGTCTTTTGCTGCTGCAGAAGGCGCTATCAAGATCGCGCTTAACGCTAACAAGGTTAGAACAAAGCCCTTAAGAGTTATCTTAAATGGCCTTGGTAAAGATGCCGCATATATCATTTCGAGAATCAACGGATTCACCTATGTTGAAACCGAGTTTGATCCTTATACCGAAGAGGTTAAGATTCTTGAGGAGAAGGCATTCTCTAAAGGACCCCGTGCAGACGTTCGTTGCTACGGATCTGACAGTGTTCCCGAGGGTGTTGCTATTATGCAGCTCGAGCATGTTGGCGTTTCCATCACAGGTAACTCCACCAACCCCACCAGATTCCAGCATCCCGTTGCAGGAACCTACAAAAAGTGGTGTAATGAGAATGGCGTCAGCTACTTCTCGGTTGCTTCGGGCGGCGG
>JAZQLL010000208.1:0-14603 GCA_045542675.1 Oscillospiraceae bacterium | reverse complement strand
TCTGTCCTGCCAGACTATAGCGTTGCAAACGGGCTTGCCGCTGTTTTTATCCCAGACTATCGTAGTTTCACGCTGATTGGTGATGCCGATTGCGGCAATCTCATCAGGGGAGATACCGCTTTTGGCGATGCACTCGGTCATAGTGGCGTATTGACTTGCCCAGATTTCCATAGCATCCTGCTCAACCAGTCCTGCACGAGGGTAAATCTGAGTAAATTCGTGTTGGGAAATGCTAACGGTGTTAAGGTTCTTGTCAAAGAGTATGCTTCTGGTACTTGTCGTGCCCTCATCGAGCGCAAGAACATATTTTTTCATAACAAACAACTCCGTATTTTATTAAAATAGGGGAATTACGAGTTTCACAATAAGTTCGTATATGATAGGAAGGAGCAAGGCAGGCAAGAGGTTGCCCGTCTTTATTTTTTTGCCGAAAAGTAAATTTACTCCGATAGCAAAAATTAGCGCCGAGCCAACAAGAGAGAGATTCGAAACGAGTGTGTCGCTTAAAATAGGGGAGATTACCCCTGCAAGCAGAGTTATAGCGCCTTGATAAACGAGCACCGCGAGAGCCGAAAAAAGCACACCGACTCCGAGGGTTGAACTCATTATGAGAGCCATAATGCCATCAAGTATAGACTTTGCGGCGAGGGTGGAGAAATTGCCGGTAAGCCCATCTTCAAGCGAGCCGACTATCGCCATTGCTCCGACACAGAAAATGAGGGTGCAGTTTACAAATCCTTCAACGAAATTTGAGCCGTCTTTTGACTTTACAGCGGTTTTTAACTTCTCGCCGATACTGTCAAGCCTATCCTCAATTTTTAAAGCCTCGCCCAAAAAGGCGCCGATTATAAGCGAAATGATAAGAAGCATTGTGCCCTGTGTTTCGAGCCCTGCATTTCCTACAACCAGCATTTCCTTTAGCACACCGCTGATGCCGATAAACATTACAGCGATGCCCATAGCCTTGATTACGCAGTCGGCTATTTTTTGACTTAGTCCCTTCTTTAAAAAGAGACCGATGGTGCCGCAAACTAAAACTGCGGCGGTATTAATTAATGTTCCAAGTCCGTGCATTTAAATCACCTTCAAATTTTGTCTAAAAACCAGATATCCGAAATCTTAAAGTCCTTGCCGTCTAAGTAGGACAGGGCGCAAGGCTCGCCGAACTCAAATTTTAAATAGTAGGAGCAAAGCGCCTGATAGGGAAATCCGCTCGCCTTGTCCTCGGCGTAAGAGTGGCCGTACTTTCCGTCGCCCAAAATGGCGTGACCTAAATGGGCGAGGCTAGCTCTTATCTGATGGGTGCGACCCGTTTTAAGTTCAATTTCAAGCAGGGAAAGGTCACCCGATTTTTTAACTACCTTATATATACTTATCGCTGTTTTATAGTCGGGCAGCGGACGCGCGCTCACCTCAACGCGATTTTCATTTTCAAGTTTCTTTATAAAAACCTTGATTTCGCCGCTTGTCTTTGGCGGCGCACCGTGGCAAAGGCAGAGATACTTTTTAACTATTCTGCGCTCGCGTATCGCCTCGTTCATTATTCTTAGCGCCTCGGCATTTTTGGCGGCGATTACAATTCCGCAGGTGTTTCTGTCAATGCGGTTGCAAAGAGCGGGGACAAAGGAGTTTTCCTCGTCGGGATTATACTCCTTTTTATCGTACAGATAATGGATAACGCGGTTTATAAGCGTGTCGGCGCCTGAACCGTCAAAATCGTGCACCGCAAGGCCCGCTTGTTTATTTAAGAGAATAATGTTTTGGTCTTCATAAACTATGTTAAGCGAGGTGGGAGCAAGAAGGAAATCCCTATCGCTCGGCGCACTTTCGAAAAATTCATCATTTATATAGAGGCTCAGCACATCACCATTTTGCAAAGTGACCCTAGGGTCGCTTATTTTTTTGCCGTTTATTCGCACTCGGCCTTTTCTGATGGATTTATGCACCAGTGAAACGGGCATTTTCGGCAGTGTTTTACACAAGAATTTGACAAGACTTTGCTCGCTATCGTTTTTATTAACGGTAATTTCTCGCACAAAAATCCCCCTTTCGTAAAGTCAACTTAATTCTAGCACAAAAACTTTCAAAATTCAAGAATTTCCACTAAAGGTGCAATTTGCGGTTTAAGATGAAATTACAAGATTTTTGGGAGGCGAGAAAATGAGCAGTTTTAAAGAACTTATAGAGCAGTACAAAGCCCAAATCGGTCTGCTTGAGGAAAGGGCAGAGGAGCTTAAAAGGCAGATTCCATTTGAAAGCGGCGGACAAAGAGACGAACTTTTTTTGCGCATCGCTCTCTTAAATCAGGAAATAGACGATATGTACGACTCTATAAATATGATGAAGAAATATTAAGGCGGTGAAACCTGTGTCAGAAAAAGAAAAGAGCGATTTTATAGAGGAAAATCGCAAATCCGCGCAAAAACTAATAAAACTTTATATGAAGGAACTTTCCCGCCCCGAGCGGCTTGAAACAACCGCGACCAATCACCTCGCCTCTGCGCTCGCAACTTTAATTGATAAGTTTTCCGACAAAAAGGGCGGCGAGGATAACGGAGCGCTAATAATCACCCACAGAATTCCTCGCGCAGAGGAGGGCGAAGAGTGAAAATAGAACTTGACTACACCCCAACCGAAAAGCAAAAACTGTTTCACTCTTCGCCTGCCGACGAGGTACTTTATGGCGGCGCGGCGGGTGGTGGAAAGAGCCGCGCGATAGTTATGGAAGCGGCGCTTGATGCCCTTGAGCATCCAAACATCGACAGTTACCTTTTCAGGCGCAGTTATCCCGAACTTGAGGCAACACTTATTGCCGAGGCGCTGAGAAGTCTGCCTAAAGAAATATACAGTTACAGCAGGAGCACACACGATATGCGATTTGCAAATGGCTCTTGTTTGCATTTTCGGTTTTGCCGAAATATGCAGGACGCCTTAAAGTACCAGGGCTGCGAAATGCACAGACTCTACATAGATGAACTGACCCACTTTTCGCAGGAAGTCTATGACTATCTCAAAACGAGGCTAAGAGCCCCAAAGAGACTTAATGTTAAGCCAAAGATAAGGCTCACAACCAATCCCGGCTCGGTAGGGCACGGGTGGGTCAAGGCAAGTTTCATAGATGGCAAAACGCCTTTTACGGTGCACGAAATCAAGGTGAAATCTCAGATACTCGGGGAAGAAAAGGTGGTAACTCGCCAGTATATTCCCGCCTATGCAACCGACAATCCCCATCTTACTAGCGACTACATTATAGAGCTCGAACAAAAGCCGCCCGCTCTTAGAAAAGCGCTACTTTTAGGCGACTGGAATGTCTTTGATGGGCAGGTTTTTACCGAGTTTGTAGATGATAGCACGCATTATAAGGATAGGCTCTTTACCCATGTTATCGACCCATTTGTGATTCCGGAGAGTTGGCAGAGATTTCGCAGTTTGGACTGGGGTTATAGCAGACCTTTCTCGGTGGGTTATTGGGCGCAGGACGGCGACGGCAGGCTCTATCGCTACGCCGAGATTTACGGGAGTGCAAAAGACGCCTCAACGGGTCTTACACTTCACCCCAACAAAGGAATGAAACTGCCGCCAAACGAGGTGGCTGCGCTCATAAGAAAATATGAAGACCGTTATGAAAAAGGCAGGCGGATAATCGGCATAGCCGACCCGTCGATTTTTGATGAGAGCCGCGGCAGTGACGGATGCATAGCATCAATTTTCGAGCGGCAGGGAATTTATTTTGAAGGGGGAGATAATGAGCGCATCGCAGGCAAAATGCAGATACATCACCGCCTTAATTTTGATGAACGCGGAATTCCGATGATGTACATTTTTTCAAACTGTCGGGACTTTATAAGAACTGTTCCGACCCTTACCTATGACCACTCTAGTGTTGAGGACATTAACACGCAGGGTGAGGACCACATTTACGACGAAACGCGGTATATGTGTATGTTTCGTCCCATTGTTGAAAAGAAGGTGGCAAAAAATTCTTCGCCGCCGGGTTTTGACCCGCTTGATTTGTTCGAGCGACCAAAGGTTACAAACCCCTATGCATATTAAAAAGGAGATAGAAAAATGGAAAAAACAGTTAGTATTTTAGGACACGAATTAAGCGTAAGAAAAATGGGCGCGTCTGTGCTTTCAAAAGAGGAAGTGGCACAGATGCTTGCCGCCCTTCGCTCGTACAAGAGCGCCAAGGAGAGTCTGGATCGCAGAATAATCGAAAACGAAAACTGGTTTAAAGGCAATCACTGGCAGTACATAAGCGGTTCTGGTAAAAACGATACCGATTTCAGACCCGCCGGAGCATATCTTTTAAACGGCATCTGGCACAAGCATGCCGAGGCTATGGAAAACTTCCCCCATCCGCTCTTTTTCGAGCGCGAAGAGGGTGACAGAGAGATGGCAAAAAGCCTTACTAAAGTTGTTCCCCTTGTGCTTGATAAAAACAATTTTAAAAAGGTGTACTCTGACATCTGGTGGTACAAACTCAAGCAGGGTAGCGCAGTTTACGGCGTATTCTGGGATAAACTTGCAGAAAATGGACTCGGAGATATAAAACTTCAGAAGATAGACCTTTTAAGGTTTTATAGCGAGCCGTACATTTCAAATATTCAGGACAGCAGATACATTTTCCTACTGTCGCTTTGCCCCGCAGATGAGGCAAAAAGGAGATTTCCCGACCTTGATATAAAGAAGTCCGGACAGAATATGTCGATTAAAAGTTACTTCGGCACAGAGGATATGAGCGGTAAGGTGCTTATTGTAGATTGCTACGAGAAGGTAAAGTCTGAAAATGGTAAAACTCTTGTGCATCTTACAAAAATCATTGGAGAAAAGGCAGTTTACTCAAGCAAGACCGACCCGTTTTTCTCTGACAAAGGTATTTACAATCACGGAATGTATCCCTTTGTTGTTGACAGTCTTATCCCCGTCGAAGGCTCGCCCTTTGGAATGGGAATGATTGATATCGGCAAAAATTCACAGGCGCAGATAAACAAACTCGAGTATCTTATTGAGAGAAACGCCCTCATTTCCGCAAGACAACGCTTTTTAGTCAAGCGTGACGGCGGAATTGATGGTGACAAACTCTCCGACCTTTCGGTTGATTTTATCGAGTGCGACAGAAATGTCGATGACAGTTTCATACGACCCATTCAGGCAAATCCGCTTTCGGATTCGATTATTTCCTGCCGTGACAACAAGATAAGCGAACTTAAGGAGATAATCGGAAACCGCGATTTCTCGCAGGGAGAAACCGCTAAGGGAGTTACCGCATATGCCGCAATTTCTGCACTTCAGAATGCCGGAAGCAGACTCTCGCGTGACTGCATTGAGGCTTCTTACAGGAGTTTTTCGGATGTGGTTTATATGATAGTTGAACTCATCTCGCAGTTTTATACAGAGGAGAGAAGTTTCCGCATCACAGGAGAAAATGGCGGTGCAGAGTACCTTAAACTCGGTGGCGAGAGCGGACCGCTTACCGCATCAATTTTCGATATTGAGGTTGCGGCACACAAGAAAAACAGTTTCGATTCCCTCGCTCATAACGAGTTTATTCTGGAACTGTTTAAGGCTGGCGCTTTCGATAAGGAAAATCGCGAGGCGGCAACCCTTGCCGTAAGTTCGATGATGCTTGATACCAAGGAAACGATACTTAACAATTTAAAATAATTTTAAGGAGAAATGTACATGGAATTTGAAAATGAGTTTTTAGATATAGAGCCCGCATCCGACGGTGCAGACACCGTCACCTCATTTTCGGGGACGCCCGAAGAAGAGGTAGAAGATACAGAGGTATTTCGTGTTTTCAAAACCCGAGAGGAATTTCAGTCCTGCCTTGACAGAGCGCTTGGTAAAAGGCTCGAAAGGCAGAGAGCGCAAAGTGAGGAGTTGTCTAAAATTAAGCCGCTTGTAGAAATGGCTTGCAAAAAACTTAACCTTTCTTCGCTCGAGGAAATTTCATCACTTGAGGACATGCCGCAAAATGATTCGGACAGTTTAGAAAATCTGTCTGCCGAAAGTCTCATGGACGAACTTTCAAATCTCGCTAAAGAAAACAGCGAGATCTATTTCCCCGAGCAGGCCGAGAGCCTGCTTGCAGACAAGAGGTTTGTATCGCTTGTCAAAAACGGATTTTCAGTTAAGGAAGCCTATGATGCCGTAAACTTTACACTGGTTAAGGAGAATATCAAAAAGGCGGCGAGAGAGGAACTTCTTCGTGATATCCGACTAAAAAATTACCAACCCACCGAGGATGCCACCCGCGGTTACGGCAGTTTTTCGGCGGCGTTGGACCCCAAAAACTTAAGCGACGCACAGCGCGCAGATATCAGAGAAAGGGTTAGGCGCGGCGAGCGCATAACCTTCTAAATTAACTAAAAAGGAGAAATTATATGTCAGAATTTAACACAAACACAACTATTCAGACAGGCGAGGGTCAGGAGATTTCAAGCGTTGAAATGAAAACTTTCTATGACACCGAGCTTATCAAAAACGCAGAGCCTCTCTTAGTCCATGACAAGTTTGGACAGAAGCGCTCTATCCCCAAAAACGGCGGTAAGACAATCGAGTTCCGCCGCTTAAATCCCTTCCCCAAGGCAGACAAGCCCTTAGTAGAGGGCGTAACTCCCGATGGAAAGAAACTTGACTGGTCAAAACTTTCTGCAACAGTAAATCAGTACGGCGACTATGTAACCGTATCCGATATGCTCGACCTTACTGCAGTTGACAACAACATTCTTGAAGCAACTGTTATCTTAGGCGATCAGGCAGGAAGAACACTTGATACAGTTACCCGTGAGGTTATCAATGCGGGCACCAATGTACAGTATGCTGCAGGCGAGGTAGAGGCTCGTCACGAACTTACATCTGACCACGTTATGACTGTTGCCGCAGTTAAAAAGGCGGTAAACACATTAAAGAAGGGTCTTGCAAAGAAGATTGACGGCGACTATGTTGCTATCATTCACTCAAATGTTGCTTACGACCTTATGAACGACAGTGAGTGGCAGAATGTTAAGGACTACAATCCTAAGGATTGGTACGAGGGCGAAATCGGAAGAATTTTCGGTTGCCGCTTTATCGAAACTACTGAGGCAAAGGTATTTAGTGGCGAGGCGCTTTCTTCTGAAAATGCTAATCTTTCGGTAAAATCCGCTTCGGGCAACACTATTACCATCAACGAGAGCCTTACCGCAGAGGACATTGAGGCAATGCCCGGCAGAAGCATTCTTGTTGCAGGTAACAGATATACTGTTTCTGCTGCAGCAACAAACAGCATCACTGTAGAGGGAACTGTTTCGGGTGCAGACGCAAATACTGTAATTTATCCCGGCGAGGCAGGAGCAGAGGGTATAGATGTTTACTCCACACTTTTCCTTGGTGCCGATGCTTATGGCATCACCGAGGTTGAGGGCGGCGGTCTTAAGACCATCATTAAACAGCTCGGATCAGCAGGCTCGGGCGACCCCCTTGACCAGCGTGCAACAGTTGGTTGGAAGGCAGTTAAAACTGCGGCTATTCTTTCACAGCCCTTTATGGTTCGTGTTGAAACCGCAAGTTCTCTTGTAGACTAACTTAAAAAAGGCGCGGCTAAATAAGTGGCCGCGCCTTTTATAAAAAGGAGGAAAAATTATGCCAAAAAGCAAAAATGAAAACAAGGTAGCCTTGAAACTTTTTTATGACGGCTACAAGTATGTTGACGATGTAACAGTTATCGTTAACGGCAAAACATATATCATCAAAAGGGGTGTCGAGGTGCAGGTCCCCAAGGGCGTAAAATATGCCATTGAAGATAGCGCAAGGCAGGAGCGCTTGGCGCAAAAATACATCGACACTATGCATAACGGATAAGGGGGACAAGATATGTTAACTCTTGAAAAACTTATAGAAACACTTAGAGATGATTTTTCGTGCACCCTTAAATCCGAGAAGATTATTTCCCTTGTAAACAGCATTGAAAAGATGCTTTTTAACGAGGGCTTTATCAAAGAGGCAAAAACCTTTACCCCTCAGACTGCCGATAAAGAGTTCCTTTCTCTCGGCAGTGAGCATAGCGAGGTGTATATGTATCACATCCTTTCGAGAGAAGCGCTTATGCATGACGACATTGATCGTCTTAACAATTTCAGTACTTTGTATGCGAAGTCACTTTCAAAGGTGGCTTGCAAGAACACCTCAACAGCAAGATTTAAAAATATTTGGTAAGGAGGAAAAATTATGCTTACATTTCCAAAACTCAATAGTTTAAACCGCGATAAATTTGCTCTTTCGCAGTTTTCATCACTCGACACAAGGCTGTATGCCGATAGCACCTGCCCGGTTTTTGAGAAAAATATGTCGGCACGCTCGCTACCTATTCTTGCCTCGAGGCAGGGAAGAAGCAAAGAGTTCACAATTCCGTTCGAACAGGAAAAAATAGTCAATATTTGTTCCCACGATTATGCCTATGTTTTAAGTTCGTACTCGGGTATGGCAAGTCTTTATTGCGGAGATGATTTTTCATCACTTAAACGAGTGTTCTTTTCTAAGGCCAGTGAGTGTTTCACCACAGTTATGCTGGTTTTTGACAACAATATCTGCATATTCAATCTTAGAGATAGCGAAACGGGAACAAGACTTCTTGTTGCACCATTGGATGTTATGGACTTTCCAACCAGGGTTGAAGCCCCTGATTTTGTGGATGTAACGGTTTATAAGGACAGGGTATTAGGATGCCGCAAAAAGCAGATTCGTGCCAGTGCGTTTGACGATGTTTTGAACTGGGATAACGATGTGTCTGCCGAGGACAATCCTGACAGATCATACCTTAAAAACTTCTCGATAAATTCAGAGTTTACCGCCTGCACCACCTATAAAAACCGCGCTATTTTCTTTAACGAAAGTGAAATGTTTGAACTTTCGGGAGACAACGCCGACGAGTTTGATATTGTCAAAATTGCCAATGTCGGTTGCGTAAACCGAAACAGTCTCTGCGAGATTGACGGCAAACTTTATTTCACTTCCAGAGAGGGCATTATGTGCTACACAGGCACCATGCCACAAAAAATATCCGCGCCGATTGAGGATGCTCCGATAAAATCCGAGTCTGGTTACGACAGTGTTTTAGGCGGCGCATCAGGCGTTTTGTATGCGTCATTTATGGGCGAAGCGGGCAAGAGGATGTATGTCTGTGATATTGAGAAGGAAACATGGGCTGTAGAGGATGATATAAATCTTGTATCCATCGCCGGAAGAAACGGAAAAACATATCTGGCAACAGAAACTAATATTTTCAAAACCGAGGCCTCGCAGAAGGTGCAAAGCGATGCGGACGAGGTTGACTGGGAAGTTGTAACTCATCCCATCTATGCCTATACTCCGCGCCAGAAAAGAGCCTCATCTATCGAAATTTATGTCGATCAGCCCAAAAGTTCCCGCATTGATATACAAATAAGTTTCGATGGCGGGGCGTACGAAAGCGTTTACTCTCAGATGTTTTCGGGCGCAGGTGAACTTTCCATCCCACTTTCTAAGCCGGATTTTCAGAAAATGCAGATTAAAATTAAGGGAAAAGGGCAAGCTTCGGTACATTACATCGGTCTAAGTTACATTCAGGGAGGTCAGGTTAAATGAGCTCTCCCAGTATCGTAAAATTCACCACTCCGCCGCAAGCAAAGGATAGTAGCGAGGCGGCACTTGAGCAGATTCAAATTCTTAAAAAGGACCTTGAATTTATTTTAATTACACTCGAAAAGAGAATAAAAAAACTTGAAAAATAATCTTTCGCATGAGCGGAAGGGAAGGAGGAAAAATGATTGAAATAAAAAACAAACGAATGATTCTGTATCCCGAGGATAGACTCATCGGCGCCAAGGGAGATGTTATGACCGCCCAAAAAAAGTTTGTCCTTGATGCGGTACAAGATGGGTTTGACCTTTCTGATTTTGTAGCTTTTATAAAAATTGAACCCTGCGGCGAGGAAGCATACGATCAGATGCTCAAAAAAGAAAAGTGCGACGAAAAGTTGGTGCTTACCTGGTCGCTTTCGGGTGCAAATCTCAAAAATGCGGGCGAACTTTCGGCCCAGGTTATATTGGCGTCGCCCGATTATTTTAACCCCGAAGACCTAAACAAACTCTCGGAAAATGTACTGATAGTTCCTACAAAAATTGTGGGTGTATCGGCTCCCGTTTGGCAAAGCTTTAAGGAGATTTTCGTGGTAGACGAGAGCATAGACTCGACATTGGCTTATAAGGAAGTTACCAAAAATGTACTGACCGCCGCGATCGCAAAGGCGGCGGAGTGTGTAGAACAGTGCGAAAGCCTGTACTCAGGTATGAGTATTATATACGGCGCGGCTTGTGATAATCAGGAGGCGTCGGAGGAAATTTTCGGGCTTACAACCCTGAACGCACAAGAGTCGATAGCTGCTAAAAATGAGGCAATAGAGGCAAAAAACGAGACGGATGCTATAAAAAATGAGACGAAATCCCTGCTCGAGCAAACAGAGCAACTTACCCAAAGGGCCGAAGCGGCTGAGAGAAACGCCAATCAGTACCAGGAAATTGCGTACGCTTACGAGCAGTCTGCACTTGAGCATGCAAATAATGCCGCTCAGGCGTATGAGCAGGTCAAATCCATTTCCGAAGAGATGGTGCGTAAAAATATCTACCGCCCGATTTTCACCAAAACACTAACCGAAGAGGACGCCGGCATTGTTTCCTTTGAGATAACTCGGGATGATAGCGGCGCTCCTTTTAACCTGCGTGCCTTTGCGATTTATATGTACATTCCTAAAATGGAAGGGGTACAAAGCAGTTATATACGCCTTGATATAAAGAGCGATAATAATGATGGTTATTCTCGCATCTCGCAGTTTGTGGGACTTAGTAAAGCAAATGATGTTTACAGTAAGATTGAGGCAGAGTGCAAAGGGCGTTGGAGCGCCAAAATTTCCAAGTCAAATGCTTGGTTTCAAAATGCCGAGAGCGTTAATGTTACAAACTCGATTTGCGCCAATTCGCGCTCGACAGATGGAAAGAGCATTTGCGCCATAAGGCTTTTGCAGGCGAGTACGGTAAATGTGGATTTCCCCGTTGGAACGCAAATTGAAGTATGGGGCGTGGACGCGCCCGAAAATGAGGAGGGATAAAATGAAAAGACTTTATAAATTTGTAAGTGGAGTCGGTAGGGTTGAACTCAATTCTGACGAAATAAAGGATATGGATAACGAGAATTCGCCTCAAGTGAGCGAGCCACAAAGTCTCACAGAACTTTCGCAAAAGGTTGATAGTATTCTTAAGGCGCTCAGTGCTCTTAAAATTTTATCCTCGTTAAGACCGGACGGGGATGATGGCGATGGAAATTCATGAGCGACTTGCCAAACTCGAAGCTGACGACAAGAATATCTTTCACCAACTTTCTGAAATTAAAGAGGAGGTCAAGGATATAAGGAGGCTTACAACCGCGGTTGAGCAGATTGCGGTCAAAACCGAGTCGATAGACAATAAAGTTGACAGTATGGGAAATCGGCTATCACAGGTCGAGAGGGAGCCGGGCGAGGACTTTCGCCACTATAAAAGACTCATTCTCGGCGCAATTTTAACAAGTACAATAAGCACCGTAGCATTGGCGGTGCTGTCACTGATTATGAAAATCTAAAGGAGGCACAACATGGAAATAACAGCAATTTTAATTATGTCGGTTGTTGTCGAAGCGATGATAACCTACATAAGAACCTGGGCGGTGGATAAGGAAGTTAAGTGGCAGATGATAGTGTCTGTGCTGCTTAGCATCGGCATCTGCCTCGCCTACGGACTGGACATCCCTGCAGCAGTTGGAATTGAGAGCAATGTGAAGTTTGTCGGAAACATTGTAACGGGCATTTTAATTTCGCGCGGCAGTAACTACATTTTTGACCTTATAAAACTCATTACAACCAAGAAAAGCACCTCGGCGGTCGAAATTTTCGGCGCCGACGGTAGCGAAGGAGCCGAGATTTAATGGCCAATTACACTACAAACCTGCCCGTAAACAACACCTTTAATATCACCGCCTACTTCGGACAAAAGGGCAGTTACTGGAAAAATGGCCACAAGGGAATTGACATAACCGCTGCAAATAAAAAACTTTATGCAATTTGTAGCGGCGAAGTTACCGTTGTCGGCTGGGACCAAAACGGCTGGGGCAGATATGTCTCGGTGAAACCCGATGGTTTTGAGCGAGTGCGCATTATAACCTGCCACATGGTAAAGGATAGCGTAAAGGTTAAAAAAGGGGACAAGGTTTCGAGAACAACCGTTCTCGGAACTATGGGAAGCACAGGCAACTCGAGCGGCACACATGTGCATATAGAAATGCGCGTCGATAACACGCCCGTTGACCCCACCCCCTACCTTCTTATCCCCAACAGAAAGGCAAGCGGACTTGCGGATACCGATTTTAAGTTCGACCCTGCCTGTCAGAAAACCGCCTTGCAGGCGATTTTGGACGATTTTGACGGTAAATTTACCGCAAATTCTGAAAGCGACGGCGAAGCGGTTAAAAGACTTTCATCTCAGGTGGAAAGCCTTAAAACAGAACTTGCGGCGGCAAAAAACTCGCTTGCAGTAGCAAGCGCGAACCTCATTGCCGCCAACCAAAAAATAAACAACGCCAAAAAGGCACTAGAATAAAAAAATAAAAGAAACGAGCCCCCTAATTTTAGGGGCTCGACAAAAAAAGGAGAAACAAAATGAATAAAATAGAAATTGTAAGAGAACTTACACAGCAATCAACAGAAAATTATAAAACATATCTTATGAGCGATGGCTCAGAGCAGATGGTATTTACACCTACTGCACAATCGGCAGAAAATCAAAACGGCGGCATTATGCTGCTCTCCGAGGACTCGGAAATCACCTCGGGTGCAAACGCCGAGATAAGTCTTTTTAAGTTTGCAAACGGCACAATATCTCAGGTTGCAGATGAAACCGAAATAGAGGTTGGTAATGTAAACGGTGATGTTCGCCGTGTATATTTAAACTTAAGTCTTGGCGAGCTTCCCAGAAATCCGAGAATCAAAAAAGTGGAACTTTGCCTGCCTCAATCGGCGGCTCCCACCGTTACACTCGCAGAGAATGAGAAAGCCCCGAGAATCGCACTTTATATGCTGACCTCGGATATTGTAGAAGGTGAAGGTGCACCTACCAACACTACAACCATTTCGGACTTTGACCGTCTTAAGTTAGACGGCTCGGAGTATCGCTTTGACATTACCCGACTTATCGAGGATTCGGGTACAACCAATCTCGGACTCGTTCTCCGACTTGAAGATGAGAGTGCACAGGCAGTAGCTCACATCAGTAACCTTCCCAGCGTTTGCGTAAACTATCAGTCAAACTTCGGCACAAATGCAGGCTACCGCTCGCATACACAGGACTTAGGATTCTTCGGTCAGGGTGCGGTTGACCTTATGGCAAAAAACCTTACATTCGATTGTACAGATTTTGCCTGGGCAGGCAATAGAATGCCGGTTACAATCAAGCATCAGTACACAAGTGCACTGAGTGACCTGCAGTATAATTCAAACGCTGCTATCGGACTTAAAACCGCCAATTTCTCGGCAATGAAATTAGGCCACGGCTGGCGCCTTAACCTTATGCAGAGCATGACATCCTATATGATAGATGCAGATAATGCAGGATTTATATATGTGGATGAGGATGGCGCCGAGAGAGTGTTTAAGGAATGTACATATACATTAACAAGAGAAAATGAAACACAGTACACGCCCTATGAGTGCGATACCGACAGTTCCATGCTCTATGACCCCGAATATGAGATACTGAGTATGGGAGACGAGAAATATTATTTTAATGCCGGCAGACTTATTAAGATTCAAAATTCTTATAACGATAGAATCGATATCACCTATAGTGACGGTAGAATTACAAAGGTAACCGATGGCGTAGGCAGAGAGTTTAAATTTGCTTATAACGATAGCGGATTTTTAACTGAAATTTCCGCACCTGATGGCAGTAAGCTTACCTATACATATTCGTCAAACCGCCTTGAGTCAATTACCTATCCTACAGAAGAAAAAGCGGTTATCACGTATTATGGGGATAAGCCTCGCAGGGTCACTCTTGTAGATAAAGAAGAAAATAATGTTTACGCCGCATACTATGAATTTAGCGGCAATAGCGTTATCAAAGTCAGAGAGTATGGGTATAAAAACGGCACAGAGATTTTGGGCGCGCGCTCGGTTTATACAAACGAGGGCAGACCCTATAGAATGAGAGTTACCACAACAATCACCGCCAAAAGCGAGGACGAAACCGACGAGGTAACCGTAACCTACTATACCTTCGATAGCGATGGCAATGTTGTCGGCGAGTATATGGCAAGCGAAGTTTTAGGCAATATCGAGGTAAGCGATTCGCAAAGCGGAATCCTTCCCTTAACCGATAGCGCCGCTCAGGTTACAAATGTTACAAACCTGCTTCGCGATCACAACCTTATTGGCCTTGATGAGTCGGTTGCATCAAACGTAACCGAAATAGAGGAACACTCTAAATTTGGCAAAAATATCTATAGAGCGGAAAACACCGATGCCGCCAGTGATATTAAGCACCCTGCATTTTCAC
>JAZQLL010000207.1:0-1551 GCA_045542675.1 Oscillospiraceae bacterium | reverse complement strand
GGAACATTTAATAACCACTTCTCAACTATCGGTCTTGTTGGTATGAGCGAGGCAGGATTAAATGCTAAGTGGCTTCGCAAGGATATGACCCATAAGGAGACTCAGGAGTGGTCAAAAGAGGTATTAAACCACATGCGCGAGCGCCTTTCCGACTATCAGGAAATGTACGGTGACCTTTATAACTTAGAGGCAACTCCCGCAGAGTCAACTTCCTTCAGACTCGCCAAGCACGACTTAAAGCACTATCCCGATATTATCACCGCAAATATGGATGGCACCGCTTACTACACCAACTCGTCGCATCTGCCCGTAGGTTACACCTCGGATATTTTTGATGCGCTTGATGTTCAGGACGAACTGCAGACCCTTTACACCTCGGGAACAGTTTTCCATGCCTTCCTAGGTGAAAAACTTCCCAGCTGGAAAGCGGCGGCAGATTTAGTTCGTAAGATTGCCGAAAACTATAAACTTCCTTACTACACAATGTCGCCCACATATTCGGTTTGTAAGAACCACGGATATTTAACCGGCGAGCAGTTTACCTGCCCCGAGTGCGGCGAGAAAACCGAGGTTTATAGCCGTATCACAGGTTATTACCGTCCCGTTCAGAACTGGAACGATGGTAAGAGCCAGGAGTATAAGGATAGAAAGACCTACGATATTGCAAGCTCTGTTTTAAAAAGAGAGGGAGCTGCGGCAGTAGAGGCAGCAAAGGAATGTGATTGCGCTGTTAAGAACGAGAAAACACTCCTTTTCGCAACCAAAACCTGCCCCAATTGCAAAATCGCCGCATCGCTTTTAGAGAAAGCGGGAATTGCTTTTGAAAAGGTTTATGCAGAGGATGAGCCTGAACTTGCAAAGGCACTGGGCATTAAACAAGCCCCCACACTCGCAGTAGGTCAGGATAAGTTCTCGGGCGTTTCTGATATTAAGAAATATATCGAGAGCATAAAGTAGGAGAATACAATATGTATGATATCGCCATTATAGGCGGTGGAGCCGCAGGTTTAACTGCGGCTCTCTACGCCTTAAGAGCAAATAAAAGCGTTTTAGTAATAGAAAAGGGTAGCTTCGGCGGTCAGATAACCTTTTCGCCGCTTGTGGAGAATTTTCCGACCCAGGAAAGCCTCAGCGGCGCCGAACTTGCCGATAAACTCACCGAGCAAATCCTTAGCCACGGAGCCGATGTCGAGGTCGATACCGTGACCGCTATTGAGGACCTCGGCAAGAGTAAAAAGGTTATCGGCGAGAGCGGTGAGTATGAGGCTAAGGCTGTGATTATCGCAACCGGCGCAAAGCATAGAACCTTAAAAGTTCCCGGTGAAGAAAAGTTTATCGGAGAGGGAATTTCTTTCTGCGCAGTGTGTGATGGCGCGTTCTATAAAGGGAAAAACGTTGTTGTGGTCGGTGGCGGAAACTCGGCGCTTCAGGAAGCCATCTTGCTTTCCGACCTATGCCAAAGCGTTACGATAGTTCAAAACCTGCCCGAGCTAACAGGCGAAAAAGCCCTTGCCCAAAGGCTTTATAAAAAGGAAAATGTTAAGGTGCTCT
>JAZQLL010000206.1:0-8611 GCA_045542675.1 Oscillospiraceae bacterium | reverse complement strand
CTGTGCACTTTGCACAGGGCGGCGACTTTTATTCTTTTATTAGCCTAATGAATTCTTCTGACTTGTTACAATCTCTACATCGTAACAAGAAGTCGGATCGTAGCCATGTCGTTCTGTGAGCCAAGGAGTTGTTCCATGGAGTTGTCTTCCTAAGACCGCTTGGCCTCCGACTTCTGTGCACTTTGCACAGGGCGGCGACTTTTATTCTTTTATTAGCCTAATGAATTCTTCTGACTTGTTACAATCTCTACATCGTAACAAGAGAACTTCTCGTTTATATTTTCGGGCAAGGTTTTTTGTGTTAACAGGCTTACAATGGGAACTAAAATAAGTCCGCCGAGCATTGCAAAAACGCCTGAGTAAAGCGAGTTTGTAAAGATAAAACTGAGTATCGGAGTTGTGGGTTTAAATAATCCTACGCTTATAAGAAGCTGAACAATCTCAAGGCCTGTTCCGAAAATAAAGCTTGCAACAACTGCCGCTTTTGTGGTCTTTTTCCAGTAGAGTCCGTAGAGGAAGGGAGCTAAAAATGCGCCCGCAAGCGCGCCCCACGAAACACCCATCATTTGAGCGATAAATACCGAGTCAGCCCAAATGCTGTCCTTAAGTATCGCAATAACTGCCGAGAGAGCGATAAAGAAAACAATGAAAAGCCTCATTATAAGAACGCTCTTTTTCTCGCTGACTGCCTTTTTCTTTTCCATTTTAGGCTTTATAACATCGAGTGTTAAGGTGGAAGAAGAGGTGAGAACGAGCGAGGAGAGTGTGGACATTGATGCCGCGAGCACCAAAACTATGATAAGCGCTACAACAACGGGTGCAAGATCCGCGAGCATTGTGGGGATAACCTTGTCAAACTTAACTGCACCGCTATCCGAAATGAAGCCGCCTTCAAGCATCTGCGATTTGTAAAGTTTTCCGAAACCGCCAAGGAAATAGCACCCTCCTGCCACCACAACTGCAAAAATCGTCGAAATTATAGTGCCCTTCTTTATTGAACCCTCGTCTTTTATGGAATAGAATTTTCCAACCATCTGGGGAAGTCCCCAGGTGCCCAGTGAGGTGAGCAGAACAACGAATAGGAGGAAAATGGGATTGGGTCCGAAAATACTTGTATATTCGCTTCCTGCACTGCTTGAAAGTTCTTTTACCGCCTGCGTAAATCCGCCGTTATCATTTAAAACAGCTGCAATTACAATAACAATTCCCACAAGCATAATGATACCTTGAATGAAATCGTTTATTGCGGTTGCCATGTATCCGCCGAAGATAACGTAAACGCCCGTCAGTACCGCCATAACAACAACTACAACCCAGTAGGGAATGGAGAAAACATTGTTAAAGAGGGAAGAAAGACCGTTGTAGAGCGATGCGGTGTAGGGGATTAAGAATACGAAAACTATAAGTGATGCTACAGTTTTAAGCGCCTTGCTATCGTAGCGTTTCTCGAAAAAGTCGGGCATAGTTTTTGAGGATAGATGCTGGGTCATAACCCTCGTGCGCCTGCCGAGTACTGACCAGGCTAGAAGTGAGCCGATAAAGGCGTTTCCGAGACCTATCCAGGTGGATGCAAGCCCGAAATTCCAGCCAAACTGACCCGCATATCCGACAAAGATAACCGCCGAAAAATATGAGGTACCGAAAGCGAAAGCGGTAAGCCAAGGACCAACCGCTCTGCCACCTAAGACAAAACTGTCAACGTCGGTAGCGTGCTTGCGGCAGGTGATTCCAACCGCTATCATGAGCCCAAAAAACAAAATGAGCATCGGAATAGATATTATTGCTGTAGGTGACATATTAAAAGTCCTCTCGTAAAAAGTCTATGTAAAAACTTTACTACTTTGACTGCGAAAAGTCAATAAAAATACCATATTTTTTGTGCATTTCTATTGATTTTTGTCGTTAGATAAAGTAAAATAAAAGGTAATATTAATATTATGGAGAAGTGTTATGACAATTATAGATTTGCTTGAGAGAAATGCGCGGGAATATGCGCAGGATATAGCGCTGGTCGAGATAAATCCCGACCAGCCGGAAACCCGCAAACTTACCTGGCATGAGTTTGAACTCGTTGAGCCTACGCCGCGCCTTAAATCTTACCGTAGAGAGATAACCTGGGCGGTCTTTGATGAAAAGGCAAACCGCCTTGCCAATATGCTTGTGCAAAATGGTATCGGCAAGGGTAAAAAGGTAGCAATTTTATTAATGAACTGCATCGATTGGCTTCCCATCTATTTCGGCATTTTGAAGGCGGGCGCTCTTGCGGTGCCGCTGAATTTCCGCTATTCTTCGGATGAGATTGATTACTGCCTAGAACTCGCCGAGGCGGATGTGCTTATTTTCGGCTCCGAATTTATTGGGCGCGTTGAGGCAGTTGCCGAAAAAATCAGTAAGAGATGTAAACTCATTTATCTCGGCGCAGGTTGCCCTGCGTTTTCCGACGATTTCAATGACCTTATCTCTGAATGCTCGGGCAGTTTCCCAAAGTGCACACTTACCGAGGATGACGATGCGGCTATATATTTTTCTTCGGGCACAACCGGTTTCCCCAAAGCAATCTTACATAAACATAGAAGTCTTATCCATTCCTGCCGCGTTGAGCAGAATCACCACGGACAGACCAGGGATGATTGTTTCCTTTGCATCCCGCCCCTTTATCACACCGGCGCAAAGATGCACTGGTTTGGAAGCTTACTCGCAGGCTCTAAGGCAGTTATCTTAAAAGGAACCGCCGCAAAGAATATCTTGAAGGCGGCAAGCGACGAAAAATGTACAATAGTCTGGCTCTTGGTGCCTTGGGCGCAGGATATATTAAATGCACTTGATAGAGGAGAGATTGACCTTTCAGAGTTCGAGCTTTCGCAGTGGCGACTTATGCATATTGGCGCGCAGCCGGTTCCTCAGAGCCTTATTAAAAGATGGCTCGAGTACTTCCCCAATCAGCAGTACGATACTAACTACGGTCTTTCCGAGTCGATAGGTCCCGGTGCAGTTCACCTCGGTGTCGAGAATGTGCATAAGGTCGGCGCAATCGGTGTCGCAGGTTACGGTTGGGAGATAAAGATAGTAAACCCCGATGGAACCGAGGTAAAACGCGGCGATGTCGGCGAACTTATCCTAAAAGGTCCCGGCGTGATGGTTTGTTACTATCGTGACGAGGCGGCTACTAAAGCAACACTTAAAGACGGCTGGCTTTATACTGGCGATATGGCAATGCAGGATGAGGATGGATTCGTCTACCTCGTTGACAGAAAGAAAGACGTTATTATAACGGGCGGTGAAAACCTTTATCCCGTTCAGATAGAAAACTTCCTTTCGGCGCATCCCAAGATTAAGGATGTTGCGGTTATCGGACTTCCCGATGTCCGTCTCGGCGAGATTGCAACCGCAATCGTAGAGGTCAAAAAGGATATGACCTGCACAGAAGAGGAAATAAATGAGTTTTGCCTTGATCTTCCGAGATATAAAAGACCTCGCAAAATTATTTTTGCCGATGTCCCGAGAAACCCGACAGGTAAGATAGAAAAACCAAAACTCCGTAAAATGTACGGCGCAGAGGGACTTGTTGATTCGCAAAATAAATCGTAAATTAGGAGAGCAATATGAAAGAGTTAATGATAGGTAATAAAGCGGTAGCGCAGGGTCTTTATGACGGCGGACTTAACGTTGTTTCAAGTTATCCCGGCACCCCTTCAACCGAAATTACAGAGTTTTTATCCAAGTTTGATGATATCCATAGCGAGTGGGCGCCTAACGAAAAGGTAGCCGCCGAGGTGGCTTTCGGTGCATCTCTTGCGGGAGCCCGTAGTGCCTGCGCTATGAAGCACGTAGGCCTCAACGTTGCGGCAGACCCCTTATTTACACTTTCTTATACGGGTGTAAACGGCGGTATGGTAATCTGCGTAGCTGATGACCCTGCAATGCATTCCTCACAGAATGAGCAGGATTCCCGCCACTATGCAATTGCATCTAAAGTACCCATGCTCGAGCCTTCGGACTCAAACGAGGCTTATAACTTTGCTAAATCGGCTTTTGAGCTTAGTGAAAAGTTCGATACACCCGTACTTCTTCGTATGTGCACCAGAATCGCGCATAGTCAGTCTATCGTTGTAACTTCGGGTAGGGTAGAGAAACCGCTCGGTGAGTACGAGAAACAACCTCAGAAATACATAATGATGCCCGCAAACGCAATAAAGCGCCATCCTGTTGTTGAGGATAGAACCCGCGCACTTGTTGAGTATGCCGAGGATTGCCCCTACAATACTGTAGAGTATAATTCCGATGAAATCGGTATCATAACTTCGGGTTGCTCCTACCTTTATGTTAAAGAGGCGCTCGGAGATAGCGTAAGCGTGCTTAAAATCGGTATGCCTTACCCTCTGCCCGAGAAACTTATCCGCGATTTTGCCTGTAAAGTTAAAAAACTTTACGTCATAGAAGAACTTGATCCCATCATAGAAAATCATGTTAAATCGCTCGGAATCGAGGTTGTGGGCAAGGAAATGTTCTCGCTTCTCGGCGAGTTTTCGCAGGCGACTATTAAAAAGGCGTTTTCTAGGGAAGAGCCCGAGTGTGTTTGTGCAGATAGCGCTATTCCTAACCGCCCGCCTATGATGTGTGCAGGTTGTCCTCATAGAGGTATTTTCTATACCCTTTCAAAAAATAAAATCACAGTTATGGGCGATATTGGTTGCTATACCCTTGGCGCAGTTGCTCCCTTAAACGCCCTTGATTCAACTCTCTGTATGGGTGCTTCGATTTCGGGACTGCACGGCTTTAATGCCGCTCGAAAAGAGGAGTTTGAGGGCAAGAGCGTTGCCGTTATCGGCGACTCGACATTTATGCACTCAGGTATGACAGGCCTTGTAAATATCGCTTATAATGCGACTAATTCGACAGTTATTATTTTGGATAACTCAATAACAGGTATGACAGGCCATCAGCAAAACCCCACAACAGGTTACAACATTAAGGGTGACCCTGCCGCTAAGGTTGATTTAGAGGCGCTTTGCCGCGCTCTCGGAATCGGTCGCGTGAGGGTTGTTGACCCCTATAACCTTAAAGAGTGTGAGAGCGCAATAAAAGAGGAACTTGCAGCCGCTGAGCCTTCGGTCATCATTTCAAGAAGACCCTGTGTCCTTTTAAAGAGCGTTAAGCCTCTGCCCGCACTTGTTGTGGATCGCGATAAATGTAAATCCTGTAAGAAATGTATGAAACTCGGTTGCCCTGCTATAAGTTTTAAGGATGGCAAGGCATGTGTAGATGTAACACTCTGCGTAGGTTGCGGTGTTTGTAAGCAACTTTGCGCATTTGATGCTATAGTTTAAGGAGGAGAAAAGAATGAAGACAACAAGCGTTATGATAGTTGGTGTCGGCGGACAGGGAAGTCTGCTTGCATCAAAACTTCTCGGAAATCTTTTGACCTCTGAAGGCTATGATGTAAAGGTAAGCGAGGTTCACGGTATGAGCCAGCGCGGCGGTAGTGTTGTAACCTATGTTCGCTTTGGCGATAAGGTTTATTCGCCTATCGTTACTGAGGGCGAGGCAGATATTATTATCGCTTTTGAAAAACTCGAGGCGGCAAGATATGCAAAATATCTTAAAAAAGGCGGAAAGATTGTTGTAAACACCCAGCAAATCGATCCCATGCCCGTTATTATTGGCGCGGCAGAGTATCCCAATCAGGTTCTCGATGAACTTACCTCTAAGGGCGTTAGCGTTGATGCTCTTGATGCTCTTTCACTTGCAAACGAGGCAGGCTCGTCAAAGGCGGTTAACATTGTGCTTATGGGTAAAGCCGCAAAATACTTTGATATTCCCTATGAAAAGTGGACTTCTGCCATTGAAAATACAGTTGCCGCAAAGTTTGTTGAGATGAATAAAAAGGCATTTGATTTAGGTTTTAATTCGTAAATTTAATCCTTAAAAAGTATTGACTTTTTAATTTTAGCGTGTTAAAATAAAGCATCGTTAAAAATACGAAACTAAATGCGATGATCAGAAACAAGTAAATCTGGAAAGAATCTAAAGAGAGTTGTCGGTTGGTGCGAGACAAAGAGGAAGTCCATTTTGAATTCATTCTGTTAGCAGTGCGCCGAACAAGCTTGGCTTAAGTAAGACGCAACGGGTGTTCCCGTTATAGAACTAAGGTATGATAGTACCTGACAAGGCCGTTACCGTGAGATGGCGGCGAACTGAGGTGGTACCACGGGATTTCGATTTTCTCGTCCTCTGTATTCTTTTTCGGAATGCAGAGGACTTTTTGTTTTCATCCTTACATTCCGAGGGTTTGTACCAAACAAAAAATAGAAAGGATGATTATAATGGCACAAAACTATTATCAAAAAGAAATCGAAACAATGCCGGTTGAAGAAATCAAAAAACTTCAATCCGAAAAACTCGTAAAACAGGTAAAACACGTCTATGAGAATGTTCCTTATTACCGTGATTTGATGGACAAAAAGGGCGTAAAACCCGAGGATATCAAGGGTATTGAGGACCTTCATAAACTCCCCTTTTTAACAAAAGCGGATCTTCGCGATGCTTATCCTTACGGACTACTTGCAAAACCGCTTTCCGAGTGTGTTCGTATTCAGTCTACTTCGGGAACAACCGGTAGAAGAGTTGTTGCTTTCTATACACAACACGATGTTGACCTCTGGGAAGATTGCTGTGCCCGTGCAATAGTTGCCGCAGGCGGAACAAAGGACGATGTATGCCAGGTGGCTTACGGCTACGGACTCTTTACAGGCGGCCCCGGTCTTAACGGCGGTAGCCATAAGGTAGGTTGCCTTACTTTGCCGATGTCTTCGGGAAATACCGACAGACAGATTCAGTTTATGACCGACCTTAATGCAACCATCCTTTGTTGCACTCCTTCTTATGCCGCTTATCTCGGCGAGTCGCTCAAAGAGAGAGGATACACCGCAGATACCATTCCTCTTAAGGCGGGAATTTTCGGTGCAGAGCCCTGGACTAACGAGATGAGAAGAGAGATTGAGAAAACTCTCGGAATTAAGGCTTACGATATATACGGACTTACCGAAACATCCGGCCCGGGCGTTTCCTTTGAGTGCTCTGAGCAGACTGGTATGCACATAAATGAGGACCACTTCTTAGCCGAGATTATAGATCCCGACACCGGAGAAGTTCTCCCCGAAGGAAGCCGCGGTGAACTTGTTTTCACCTCGCTTGATAAAGAGGCGTTTCCTCTCCTTCGCTATAGAACCCGCGATATTTGTGTGCTTTCCCGTAAGAAATGTTCCTGCGGCAGAACCCTTATCAAAATGGCTAAACCTATGGGCAGAAGCGATGATATGCTCATTATCCGCGGCGTAAATGTGTTCCCCAGCCAGATTGAAACAGTTCTCCTTAATGAAGGCTATCAACCCAACTATCAGATAGTTGTTGACCGTGCTAATAATACCGACACATTTGATGTGCTCGTTGAAATGAACCCCGATCAGTTTACCGATACTGTAAGCGGTGTAACCGCGCTTGAAAAGTCGCTTGCCGCCGCTATGAAGACTATGCTTGGAATCAACCCCGCAGTTCACCTTGTTGCCCCCAAGAGCATCACAAGAAGTGAGGGCAAGGCAGTAAGAGTTGTTGATAAGCGTAAACTTATTGATTAAGAAAGGAGCAAACGGATATGTCACTTAAGCAGTTAACAGTTTTTGTTGAAAATAAAAAGGGAGCACTCGCTTCCATCACCGCAACACTTGCAGAGCATAATGTAAATATTCGCGCTCTTTCCATTGCGGATACTCAGGATTTCGGTATCCTTCGCCTTATCGTAAATGATAACGACACCGCCGTAAAGACTCTTAAAGATGAAGGCTATGTCCTTAAAATCACAGAGGTTGTAGGCGTTAAAATAGGCGACGCTCCCGGAAAACTTTCCAAGGCGCTTGAGGTACTTGATAGTGAGAATATTAATATGGAATATCTCTATGCATTTATGTCAAGAACCGAGAAACACGCCTATGTTGTTCTTCGTGTTGCCGATAATGCGCACGCTGAGTCTGCGCTTGAAAATGCAGGTTTCCACCTTATTACTGATGCCGATGTCTGTAAACTCTAAGTAAACAAAGAAAAGCGCCCATATTTTTGGGCGCTTTTTTAGAGGATGATTTTATGAAAACTTCAACCGAAATTCATGGCGCGGCCCTCATCGTAGGCGAGGAGAGGGCAGTAGAACTTATTGCAAAAGCAGGATTTGATGCCTTTGACTTTACTCAGTTTCGTATGTGCAGTCACAGTAAACTGACCGATAAGTTTTTGCCCACAGATCACGTTCTTTCTAGCCCCGATTACCTTAGGTTTGCAAGGAAAATCAAACAGATAGGTCTTGATAATGGCATTGTTTGTAACCAGTCGCACGCGCCGTATCCTTCGAGGCTTCACGACATTTCATACCTAAAGCGCTCAATAGAGTGCGCCGCCGAGGTGGGTGCTAAGATTTTGGTTGTTCACCCAAATAATAATGAAACTCCCCAAAAGAATGCCGAACTCTATAATCTGTTATTACCTTTTGCAAAGGAACATAACGTAAAAATCGCCACCGAGAATATGTGGAACTGGGATAAGGAAAAGGGACATTCCTGTTTTG
>JAZQLL010000205.1:0-2630 GCA_045542675.1 Oscillospiraceae bacterium | reverse complement strand
GCCTCGTCGACATATCTGCTGCGGTAAGAATCGGTATCAACATCCTGCAAGAGAACAATATCCGCTTTGGAAAGGTTTGCTATTTCTGCTATACCGCGCGCGTTTTTAAGGACAATGTCAGCGCTCGCACGAGGGGTTTTTCCGCCCTCTTTTTTATAATCGCTCTCGCTACCGAGCGCCGCGTGCGCCGTGTTAAAGGTGAGAATTTTTGCAGATTCTTTAAGTTTTTCGCCCTGCGAATAAACAATAGTTTCAATCTGCTCTTCGTACTTGGGAGAGTATGCGGTAGCAATGTTTATGATGCCGTTTATAAAAAGAAAAATCTTTGCCGCAAGCATAATTGCAAAGAAAATTCTTGTAAACTTCTGCTGCATTTTCCTCCCCCTTTCGTAACTTAAGTATAATTATAACATATAGTTTTATAGATTTCCATAGTAAACTGCAATTTGTTTGCAGTTTTTGTACTTTTTGGTCGAAGTTTGTAGGGAATGGCTTATCCATTATGTTTTATTTTGCGGGCGAACAATGCTCGCCCCTACGATATACGTGGAATATAATTTAAACAATGTAGGGTCGACCAGTGGTCGCCCGCGCTAAAGCAAAAATAAAAACGGAATGTCGCAAGCGCCATTCCCTACGAAAAAAGCGGCGGAAACTTCCGCCGCTTTTTATTTTACTTTTTATTCTGTCTGCCCGCGTGGTCGACATAGTAATTTTCCTTATAAATCAGCTCATTGACGCTTTTTTCTGCCAATGACGAGTCACCATTAGATCCAAAAGCAATAGAATTGACAATTTATGTTATTTATGATATAGTTCGTATAAAAATATTGAATTTATTGCGGGGGAGAAAATATGTACGGTTTACTTGATGGATTATCAGCTAATTTTTTAATAACTATTTTAGCATTTATTTTTCCGATGCTTTTAGGCACTTTAATTAGTGTGTTAATAAGAAAAAGTGTTTCCGCACAAAAAGTGTTTAAATGGATAAACGCACCATTTGCATCAATCAGCATACCAATTTTTTTCACTTTACTTTATTATTTTCCAGGTCTAGTTTTCGGTTCTAGAATGCCCTCTAGAATATTACCGTGCATTATTGCTTTATCATTTGCACATTTATTTTACATACCAGCAAGATATGACAACGGTTATACATTTTTAAAGAATATATTAAACAACGCTTTAGGTCTGCTCTCAAGCCTATTTTTGTGGAGTATTACTACTCGCATTATATCTATTAACGACATATTTTTTAAAGCAACGGAGTTTGTTGCTACCCGAGGTAATATTTTACCATTGATATTTGCTTTGTTAATAACTCTTTCTATTTCGTGCATGCTAAAAATAGGACAATTATTGATTAAACAATTTATGAAATAAAAAAGACGGCGATTATTCGCCGTCTTTTTTCTTGCCTTCCCCTTGAGGGGAAGGGGGACCGCGATAACGGTGGATGAGGTGGATAAGCACAACAAACACCGAAATTGCAAAATCCACCTCATCAGTCACTTCGTGACAGCTTCCCCTCAAGGGGAAGCCTATAACGTGTGCGAATTATCGCTTACGGTATTTTTACCTGCATTCCATCGTGGCGAATCTCATAATTTTCTTTATATATAAGCTCATCGGCGGTGACAAATTTATATCCTTCTTTGCTTAAAATTTCAAGAATTTTATCGACTGCCTCGGGCGTGTTCTCAAGGTCGTTGTGAAACAGCACAATACTGCCGCACTTTGCATTTTCGGTAACCGATTTAACCATCTCATCAATGCTCTTTTTTTGCCAATCTCGACTGTCGATGTCCCACTGTACCGCGTACATTTTAAGGTTCTCTACCTGCGTAAGCAGGGTGTTATTGTACTCGCCGTAGGGGCCGCGATAGAGGGTGGGCGCCTTGCCTGTCACCGCCGCGATTTTGTCATTACAGGCTTTTATGTCGCCCAGCAGTTGCTCGGCGGTCATAGATGCTATGTGCGCGTGTGAATCCGAGTGATTGGCGCAGGAATGTCCCTCGGCGTAGATTTTAAGCACATCATTAGGGTATTTTGAAACCCACTCGCCTGTAAAGAAAAAGGTCGCCTTGGCGTTATGTTTTTTGAGTATTTCAAGTAGCATTTCGGTGTCGCTGTTGCCCCAGGCGGCATCAAATGTTATGGCGATTTTTTTCTCCTCGGTCTGCACGCTGTAAATGGGAAGTTTCCTCTCGCCGCCCGTACTTACCGCTCTGACGCCTTTTGCGGTCTGGGTAACTATAAGAACACAAAGGGTAATGCACAGCCCCAAAAAGACAAAATCCCGCTTGCCTAAACACATAAATCTCATTTAATCACCTCAAAAAAGAATATGCGCGTCTGCGCCAAACAAGACGAAATTTTTAAAAACACTTTTGAGGTGTTTTGCATAAGATAAATGTAGGTGCCCTGCATAAAAAATACGCAGGCGGATGCAGGGCGGTAGGGGTGGCTCCCCTTTTAAATAGCCCACCTGCATAGAATCTGCCTGCTTTATATAGAAAAATGCCCTTTCCCAAATGGGAGAGGGCATTTTAGCGTTTTAGAATTTTTCCCAAGGGATGTCGACCGTTTTTTCGCCCGACATAAGCTCATTTACGTGCTGAAACAGA
>JAZQLL010000204.1:0-17734 GCA_045542675.1 Oscillospiraceae bacterium | reverse complement strand
CCCGCTTCATCGCCATCGAGCATATCAAGGGTCTTGACCTTGAAATTATGCCTCTCGCCCCAGCGCATATACATTCTGTAGAGCATCAGCGCCCAGTCCTGCGCCTCGGTGCCGCCTGCGCCGGCGTGCAGAGTTATGATGGCGTTATTAGCATCATATTCGCCGGAAAGCAGAGTTTCAAGTTTAAGGTTCTCATACGCTGCAACAACCTCGTCAAAGCCCTGCTTAGCGTCAGGGTAAAGGCTGGCATCGTCATCCTCTATCGCTATTTCCAAAATAGTCTGAGCATCGTCAAACTTCTCCGAAAGAGCGTCGTATCTTGAGATTTTTCCTTTTATGTCACTGATTTGTTTTAAAACAACCTTGGAGTTATCGGTATCGTTCCAAAAATCGTTATCAGTAGTTTTTTCTTCAAGTTCTTTAAGTTCCGAAGTGAGCTTTTCAATGCCGCAGGCTTCATACATTTCCTTAACCTTGGGCGCCATGGCATCGAGCTGCAGCTTTAACTCATCAAGTTCTAACATAGGTTTAATCCTTTCAGGTGAGTTTATGATTTTACATACATATTTAATTATATGATATTTTGCCCACGTTGTAAAGTTAAAAAGCGCAAAAACGATAAAAATTTACATCTCTATTTTTACCCAAAAGGGTCAAAAACTACTTGACAAAGACGAGCAAATTGTATATCATATTAAGGTAGTAAACGCCGCTGTGGCGGAACAGGCAGACGCAAGGGACTTAAAATCCCTCGGTGGCAACACCGTACCGGTTCGATTCCGGTCAGCGGCACCAGAAAAAACTCCTTGAGGTTTTCTCAAGGAGTTTTTTCAATGATGTTTGCCTTGCGGCAAATGCATCATTTTACGCCCTTGCGCCCACACCTCTTATGTGCTACAATAACCTTACGAGGTGATACTATGAAATTACTTTTTAAGCAAAGATTCTTTTCCTGGTTTGACAGTTATGATATTTTTAACGAGGCGTGCGAAACCGTTTACACAGTCCGCGGGCAACTTTCCTGGGGCCACTGCTTTAAGGTTTTTGATGTTGCCGGGAATGAAGTAGGTATGGTAAAGGAAGAAATCTTCACCTGGCTTCCCAAGTTCAAAATGTACATTAACGGTGAATATATCGGATGCATCCGCAAAGAGTTTACTTTTTTCAAACCGAAATTTACGATTGAATACAAAAGATGGCAGGTTGAGGGCGATTTTTGGGAATGGGATTACAGTATCCTGGATTCCTCGGGTCAGTATATCGCCAATGTTACCAAAGAACTTTTTAACTGGACCGATACCTACACAATAGATGTGCTAAATCCGCAGGATGCGCTCTACGCTTTAATGCTTGTTCTTGCTATCGATGCCGAAAAGTGCTCCAGAGACTAACAAAAATGAAATAAATTTATGGCGCCCACAAAAAATTGTTTTAGAGAACAAGATGCGCAAAGTCATTAAAAAACACCTGTAAAATAAATCCCGAGCCTTTCTGGCTCGGGATTTATTTAGTTATGGAAAAGTTTCTTTGTCTGATACTGTGGCTCGCAGGTTAGATTCATTTTAAGTTTACGAAAAACATTTCTATCCACCTCGGAAAGCATCACGCTTGAGTGAACCTCGCATCCACTAAGTAGCGGCACCTGTTTTAAAGCGTGCTCAGCAAGGGGATTTGTAGCGGCGCTTATTGCAAGGGCGATAAGCACCTCGTCGGCGTGCAGTCTCGGGTTATGATTACCGAGTGTACCCGTTTTAAGCGTCTGGATAGGCTCAATGATAATTCGGGAAATCAGGTCAATATCATCTCTTATTCCGCCGACTGCTTTAAGAGCGTTCAGTATAAGAGCAGCAGAGGCGCCAAGCAGTGCGGTAGTTTTACCCGTTACTATCTTGCCGTCGGAAAGTTCTATAGCAGCGGCAGGAGCGCCCGTTTCTTCCGCCTTCTCAAGTGCCGCCTTGACGCAGGCTCTGTCCTCAATGGTAACGCCCGCCTGATTCATTAAAAGTTCGGTTTTATAAACAGTATCAGAATTCACCACTCCGAGCCTATGGTCACAGAGGGTGGCATAGTATCTTCTGACTATCTCATCGCGGGAAGCTTTAATTACAACCTCATCGTCAACAATGCAGTTTCCCGCCATATTAACTCCCATATCGGTTGGCGACTTGTAGGGACTATTGCCCGCAATCTTTTCAAAAATTGCGCTAAGAACGGGAAAAATCTCAACATCTCTATTGTAATTTACGGTAGTTTCACCGTAGGCTTCGAGATGGAAGGGATCTATCATATTAACATCGTTTAAATCGGCAGTTGCTGCCTCGTAGGCTAAATTCACGGGGTGCTTTAAGGGCAGATTCCAGATAGGAAATGTCTCAAACTTTGCATATCCCGATTTAATGCCGCGCTTATAATCATGGTACATCTGAGAAAGGCAGGTTGCCATCTTGCCGCTTCCGGGGCCGGGGGCGGTTACCACCACAAGAGGTCTTGTGGTTTCAATATAATCGTTTCTGCCATAACCCTCATCGCTTACGATAAGCGGCACATTACTGGGGTAACCTGCGATAGAATAGTGAATATATACCTTTATATTAAGACTTTCGAGTTTCTTTTTGAATTTATCGACAACAGCCTGTCCAGCATACTGCGAAATCACAACGCTTCCTACATAAATTCCAATTTCTCTGAAAGCATCGATAAGGCGGAGAACATCGAGGTCGTAGGTTATGCCAAGGTCACCGCGCACCTTACTTTTTTCAATATCGCCCGCGCTTATTACAATAACAACTTCCGCTTTATCGGAAAGTTCTTTGAGCATTTTTATCTTACTGTCGGGGGCAAAACCTGGCAGGACACGGGAGGCGTGAAAGTCGTCAAATAATTTACCTCCGAATTCGAGGTAAAGTTTGTTATCAAACTGAGCGATGCGCTTTAAAATGTGCTCCGACTGCAGTTTTAAGTATTTTTCATTATCAAATCCTATCTTTTTCATTGCCCGAAAGCCCCACTTTTGTAAGATTTTTAAATACAAATATAATTATACCGACTGTAAGGCAAAAAAGCAACACGATTTTTTGTTTTTTTAAAAGTTTTTATCTATACAAGAAGCCACAACGAGAGCAACACCGCTCCCGTTTTGCTTTTTAAAAAATCGGTTACTGTGTTATCCAAAATTTCAAACTCTTTTCCCAATGCGGTAAGGGTGAGACTATCGGTTTGCGCACTTAAATAAAGCGGTGCTTTTTCGCTCGCGCCCATAGTGGCGCCGGTATTGCTTTGCACCGCTATAAATGCGCCGAGCAGCGCCATAACACAGGCAGTTACAATAAATGAGGTTATGAAGATGCCGATTTGTCTTTTTAAGGCTTTGCTCATTATTTTCCGTGCTCCTTTAAAACGTTTACAAGCGATTTCCCGATGAGTTCACCCGAGTAGATAGCCTCCGAAAGTGTATTAGCGTGCCCGCCGACTTCGATAAGAAGCGAGTTGCTCGTGAGGTACATATTATATCGTCTATGGCACACCATGGCGGCTCGGGTAAGTCCAGGGAACTTATTTTCCATAGAGGTTTGCAGAGCCGAGGCGAATTTCATATTCTCGCGCCAGTTCGGGAAATTCATAGTCCCATCATCAACGCCTGCGATTATCATAACCTGCGCCGCCTTTTTACCGTTTATCTCGGCGGTGGGCTTGACCCTCACTCCCCCACTTTGCTCTATTGCATCACGGTGAATATCCAGTACAACCGTTATTGACGGATATTTCTTTAAATATTCCTTGACCTTTTCAGCGCTCCTGTTGTACGCGCCGTTATACGACGGGTGGTCGTAAAGTCCCTTATCGTGAATTACGCCGATGTTGGCGCTTTTAAGTTCCTTTACAATCTCCTCGCCCACCCTTATCATATTATATCTCTCGTCGGTTGTACGGGCGGCGCTTCCCTTCTCGTAATACCCCAAATCCTGCATCTCGTAGGACTCGGTGGCGTGGGTGTGGAAAATGAGTACCTGAGGCTCATTTTCCTTTAAATTTATTGTGGGAGCCTGTTTTAGTATCTTTAAAATTTCGGCATTTGATGTGCCGCTTGTATTACTGAATGCGGCGCCTTCATACCAAATTATTTTGGACGAGGTTTTGGACGGCGCGAAGGCGTACTCCGAAATTTTGCCCGCGTCGGCAGGTTTTTCCTTTATTTCGGAACTTGAGGCGGTTTGTGAGCTCATATTTTGCGAGAGGGTTTGCTCTGCCGCGTTATCTTCTAGCGGCTTAGAAGAGGCCTCACTACTGCTTGTATCAGTCGTGTCCCTAAAGACTGCAGACAGTCCCCCAGGCATAGCCGCCGCAGCAGAAATTATTGTGATTTTTTCAAAAAGCGTGGGTTTAAATGCGCCTAAAAGCAGAGCAAAAGTGAGGCTCATGCACAAAACTGCCGTCGGAAGTACTGCCGCTCTGAGCCTTCCCCTATCCTTTTTCAATATTATCCCCCGCCTTTCGTTTTCTACTTAAATTGTATGAGGCGGCGGATGAAAAATATCACACAGAGAGAAAATACAAATCAAGCGTTTCAAGGTCGGGCTGAAGCGCTCTGCCGATAGAAAGCGCAAGGGTTCTCGAAATGGCGGTTACTTTTGAGTCAATCTCGCGCGGGGTTACCATAAGACTCTTGAATTTTTCTTCCTCTATATATGCCTTACCCATTTCTCCCATGCACTCGCAGGCAACCGTTACTGCATCGACAACCGTTGGCACTCCAACGGCTATAGTTTTCACCCCGAGGGTGTTTTGCGAAAGTTCGGCTCGTGCATTATTAACGCCCGAGCCGGGAGTGATGCCTGTGTCACTTATCTGGACGGTACTTAAAAGTCGGTGCACACTTTTTGCGGCGAGGGCATCAACGACTATCACCGCGCTCGGTTTTATCCTATCGCAAACGCTCTTTACAATTTCGGAAGTCTCAATGCCCGTTTGACCCATAACGCCGGGAGAAATTGCGGCAACGCTCCGAAAATTTAGTTCCGGCATTTTGTCTGCAATATGCCTTGTGGCAAGGGTGAAATCAATCGTTTTGGGTCCCACATTATCGGGGGTTATATCGCGGTTTCCAAGCCCCACAACAAGCACGCACCCATCGTTTCCCACAAGCGCGGAAATTTCCTTTGAGATTATTTCGATTTCCTTTTCGCTCTCATTTGGAAGGCCGCTTATTTTGGGCAACTCAACCGTTATATAATTGCCGCGCGGTTTGGATAGTGCCCTCTCGCCCTCGGGTGATACAATTTTTATGCGGGTTATTTTGATGTCGCCATCTATTTTCTCCTCAAAGTCCACCCCATCGGGAACGCTATCTTTTATGAGTTCTCGGCGCTCGAGCGCAAGGTCTGTTCTAAAATTCATATCTTTTTCCTCATTTTTTAATTTTTTTCAAAAAACACTTGCATTTTGCTTTAAGTTGTGTTAATATAACTTGTACTGACGTGCAGGCGCAAGTCTGCAACCACAATTGTTTTGTTAAAGGAGGTGTAGTGATGCCTAACATTAAATCAGCTAAGAAGAGAGTGCTTGTTTCTGAGGTTAATTATCTTCGCAACAAGGCCGTTCGCTCTAATCTCAAAACCATGATCAAGAAGGCTGAGGCCTCTATTGCTGACAATGCTGCTGACAAGGTAGCTGTTGTTACTCAGGCTATCAAGACAATTGACAAAGCCGCTGCCAAGGGAATTCTTCACAAGAATTGCGCTGCAAGAAAGAAATCGGCTCTTATTTGTAAGCTTAACCGCGCCGGCTAATAAATAATGTGTTTTAAAACAGCACCTGAAATTTCAGGTGCTGTTTTTTTCGTTTGAATGAAATATGAGTCCCGCAAGGAATCCAAAAAAGATTGCGGCGGTTATACCTGCCGCAGTTGCGGTAAGTCCGCCCATAAGCGCGCCCCAGAGCCCATAGGCATCGACCGCCTTTTTAACTCCGCCGGCGAGCAGATAGCCAAAGCCCGTTAAAGGAACGCTTGCCCCTGCGCCCGCGAAATTTATAATCGGCTCATAAATGCCTACTGCTCCTAAGATTACGCCGCCAACTACATAGGCGGTTAGAATTCTCGCAGGCGTGAGGTTTGTTTTGTCGATGAGAATTTGTCCGATAACACAGAAGACTCCGCCCACTAAAAATGCCTTTAAAAGATTTACAACAATATCCATCTTATTCCCCCGCAGTTATATTGATAAGGTGGGCTATGCCCGGTATACTCTCGCCCTGCTGAACGCTTGTGGGCGACATCAGGGCTCCCGTTGCTACAAAAAGGATGTTTTTAAGTTCCCCTCTTGACATTTTACCTAAAATTTGGGAGCAAAGCACGCTGGCACTGCATCCGCAACCCGAACCACCCGAGTGTACATCCTGCCGCTTTAAATCGTAAATCATAAGTCCGCAGTCATTGTGTTTTTCGGTTATATCAATGCCGTTATCACAAAGCAAGCGGATTAAAAGTTCACTACCCAGTTTCCCCAGGTCGCCCGTTAAAATGAGGTCGTAATCCTCGGGCGCGGTGCCGCTATCTTTCAGGAAACTATATATAGTCGATGCGGCGGCGGGCGCCATTGCGGCGCCCATATTATTTATATCGGTAACGCCGAGGTCTTCAATTTTTCCAAAAGTAACCGCACGCACAAGCGGATCGCCTTTCTTTTTCCCTGCCGACAGAACAACAGAGCCCGCGCCCGTTACTGTCCATTGGGCAGTTGGCGCTCTTTGGCCGCCGTAGCGTATAGGATAACGAAACTGCCGCTCTGCCGAGCAAAAGTGCGAGGAACTTACCGCCACCGCATTTTGCGCTGCACCGCTAGCGCAAAGAAGCGAGGCAAGCCCTAATGACTCCGCCATGGTTGAACAAGCGCCGTACAGTCCTAAAAAGGCAATGCCGAAATCACGAAGTCCGTATGCCGAGCCGATGCACTGATTGAGTAAATCTCCGCCGAGGATATAATCGGCATCGCTCTCGTTTACCCCAGCCTTAAAAAGTGCTCTCGAAACGGCGGTTTTCTGCAGTTTCGCCTCGGCTTTTTCAAAGGTTTTCTCGCCCATAAGGGCGTCCATTGAAAGTATGTCAAATTCTTCTCTGAGAGGTCCATTCGCCTCTTTCTTGCCTACCACCGATGCAAAACCCACTATGCTTGGCGGCTTTTTAAAAAAGAGGGTCTGCCCCTTTTTCTCTATCATACATCTCCCCCGTTTTTTCATCATTTTCCCTTTTATTTTTTCTGTAAAACGGGAATTTATGCAAAAAGAAAACCGCCAGGTTATTACCTGGCGGTTTAATCCTTTGTATATTCCATTATATCCTCAACTCTACAATCAAGAATTGCACAAAGTCTATCTATTGTTGCGGTTTTAATAACCTCATTGTTCCTAAGCCTTTGAAGCTGAGCGTTGTCAACACCAAACTCATTAATAAGTTTGTATTGACTAATTCCTTTTTCTTTCAGGGTTTTCCAAAATGGCGCATAACTAATCATTTTTTCCACCTCTATTGTATTTTACCCCGAATTATGTTATATTAATATTGTGCGTGTGCGCACTATATACAGGAGGTGATGAAATGGACTTGAATTATTTTAAGGATTTGTTGTTTGATGTGATAAACGAGAGCGACAAAATGAATGTCGATGACATTATCTCAAATGACAAAGAGCACACATTTATAGTTTTGCTTAACGGCAAATCTTATCTTTTAAAATGCAGTGAGTTAGATTAGGAAAAGCCGGGGCGCAGAGCCCCGGCTTTTCTTATTTTGACTTATTTGTTAATCCTAAAATGTAATCCGTTGTTGTGCCGTAAAGCTTTGCAAGTTTTATGAGAATATCGGTCGGAATATCGCGCACGCCTCTTTCATATCTACTATACTGCGCCTGCTTCATGCCGAGATACTCGGCAACTTTTTGCTGAGTTAAATCATTATCTTCCCTCAAATCTCTTATTCTACGATAGTAATTATCCATACCGCACCCGCTTTCATAACCATTTGGTATTGACATATTAACACAGCAGAGGTATAATAAGGTTAGTTTATAACCATACGGTTATACTGTGTATAAAGCGAGGTGTTATTATGGATTTGAATTATTTTAAGGATTTGTTGTTTGATGTGATAAACGAGAGCGACAAAATGAATGTCGATGACATTATCTCAAATGACAAAGAGCACACATTTATAGTTATGCTTGATGGAAAATCTTATCTTTTAAGGTGCAGTGAACTAGACTAAACAAAATGCCCCCTTTTTACAAGGGGGCTTTTTAATTACGATATTTTTAAATCCAGAACTTATCTTTTGGAGCGCACATATCAACATCTTTAATTTCTTCATTATCGCATAGCATTGCATAAATGCGGGATGCGAAATTTATATCGTGTATTGAAAGGCCGATGTTATATGCCAAGATACGCTCTTTATCGTTTTCTCTACCCTTTGTGTTTCCGAGAAGCACATCGGTAACCTCTGAGAAATACTTAAACTTATCAAAGTTTTTAAAGTGATGAACATGACCGAAATCATCGGCGTAAATCTTATCAAAAAAGAGGTCACAGTTGGTAAATCCGAGCGTGTGAATGGGAACAACCAAAACGCCCTCATCAAAGCAGTCATCGGGGCAAACATCCTCGGGCAAATAAGTGGCTGCCGAAACCAAAACCTCACAGCCCCTTACAAGTTCCTCGTGGCTATCGGCATACTCAAATTTAAGGTTAGAGAAGCTCTTGAATCTCTCGGCGAACAAATCTTCCTCGCCCTGAAAACGCATGAGTTTGACGGTAAATTCTCTTTCGGGCATTATGGAAGCGAGCACCAAGAGAGCGGCTCTTGCTGTGTTGCCCAAACCCAAAAAGGAAAGCTTACTGAAATTCTTTTTAGCAAGAAGTTTTATCGAGTGGGCGGCAACTGCGCCCGTTCTCATAGCAGTTATCCAGTTTGCATCCATAAATGCCAAAAACTCGCCTGTCTCGGAATCAAAAATTACAAGGTCACTATCAAGGCTGGGGATCCTCTCGGGGTATCTTGTAACAACCTTAACTCCTGCACTGTTTCGCTCATCCATAAGAACGCAAGGCATAACGTTACAAAAAACTCCGTCAGTCCATTTCATGCTGATTTTGGGAGGAAGCACAACCTTTTTTTTATTCAGAAGCATATCTTCAACCCATTCATAGCAAGTAGTGGGAGAAATGTTTAGATTTTTAATATCCTCAAATGTGATTATCTTCATAATTTACTCATCTCTTTTCTCAAAGCACTTACAAGCTTTGCGTTATCCTCTTCATTTCTAACGGCAACACGGATGTACTGTCTATTGTCAAGTTTAACCTTGTTCGACAGATCTTTTATGAATAGGTTATAGTTTATAAGTAGGCTCTTCGTAAGCTCTTTTGCGCTCATACCATTTGTGATTTCAAGCATAATGTAATTAGCTTGCGAATAGATTGCGCGAATTCCCTTAATTTTTTCAAGCTCAGACACAAAGATTTTTCTTGCGTTTCTGATTTTGACAAGCCCTTCCTTATAATCCTTTTTATATTTTTCCTCTATCTGCAGATAAAATTCACCAAAGGAATTTATATTCCAAATCGCTACCTGTTTTTTCATATCTGCGATAAGCTGTGTGTCCGAAGATGCCAAAATACCAAGACGAACTCCGGGCACTCCAAAGGATTTCGAGATGCTTTTGACAACGATTAAATTGGGATTGGAGAGTAAAATATCTTCGTAAATAATAGTACTGTCTTCCTCGTCTGCAAAGTCAACAAACGACTCATCAACAACGATTTTAATATCTTTCTGTGCGCACCAAGAAACGAGGCGCAAAACATCTTTTTTAGGAATGTAGTTTCCTGTCGGGTTGTCGGGATTTATCAGCACGAGGGTGCTTATTTGCTTATCCTCAAAAAAGCTCATCACGTCATCGGCGGTATAAGAAAAATCGGCATTTTGGGGCACGAATGTGATACAATCCTCTGCCCTAAATCTATTGGGATATTCCTCGAAGGTGGGTCTTATATGTCCGATTTTGCCGCTTATGCCTTCCATAAGGCATTTAATGAGCTCGGCGGCACCGTTTCCGACAACAACGTGCTCACTCTTTATACCATAGTTTTTAGCAGCGAGAAGGCTATTGACACTCATACCCGACGGATATTGTGTGAGCAGGGTTTCAAATGACGCCTTCATTTCGTCCACGAGTCTCTTTGGCGGATAGTACGGATTTACAAGATAGCAAAAATCCACTAAATGAGGATATCTCCAATATCCGCCGTATCTGTTTTGTATTTTTTCTACCTTCTCATCAGCGGTTGGTGCGAACATGGAAGAAGCAATATCCAGATCCTGAATATCATCAATCTCATACCAGTTTTGCCCAGTTAATTTTTTTGCTTTAAGCTCAGAATCGTCGAGCATTGTAATTACTCTTAAAACCTGCTCATAATACTCATTATCTCCAAGCGCAGTTGAGTAAGCGGTTAAGAACGGAACATAGTGTGTGGCAGAAAATTGCTTACTGAACTTATATATATTTACCGTTTTATAATACTGCGGAATATCCTCAAACACAAACTTTTTGCCGGGCACAAAGGATTCTATACTATCATCTTCGCCGAGTTTTACACACGTGCCGTCCATCCAGCTTTCGTATTTATCAACGAGGGCTAGGCTCGGTCTCTCATCCTTGATAATTACATCTAATACTTCATCATCAAAAATAAGATCGGATTCCAGCAGAATTGTATCATCCTCTGTCATATAATCCTTGGCAAGTGACAACGAATATATGTTATTTGTTTTATAGTAGATGGGGTTATCAACAAACACAATGGGGGTTTTAATGCTGAGAGTACCTATATATTCAATAAGTTTTTTACCCTCATAGCCGACAACTATTACAATTCGAGAAAGATTTAGTTTATCAAGCTGGGTGAGCATTCTCTCAATAAGAGTTACGCCATTTACCTTGACCATGCATTTTGTTGAGTTTTGAGTAAGGTCCTTAAGTCTTTTACCCATACCTGCTGCCAAAATTAAGCCCTGCATATTATGCCTCCAAAAAAATTAATTTTCTTTTTTAGTTATACTTTTAAGGGTTGAAATAAGTCTTTTACGGAAAATAATCGATAATACCAACACAATTAGTAAAAAGGAGTATCTTACAAAAATGTACTCGTAGGTAAGTGCTGTTACAATAGTGATTAAAAGCACTACCGCACTCGTTATTACGATACATTTTTCATCAAACATTCTCTTGTCGCCCTCTTCCTTTATTACCATCCTGTAAAATACATAATGGACAACAGAAAGAATGATATAACTTATCAGTGTAGTATAGCCTGCGGCGTAGTAGCCAAATGCCTTTATTCCGAAATAATTTAAAACAATATTGATAACTGCCGCCACCACAGTAGCTAATGCTATTCTGCTTGTTTTTTGGTGATAATACTCCACCGTACTAAACAAGCTGTAAAGGAATATAAAGAACACCGACGCGGCAACGGGAGGAATAACATAAATCGCATCACTATAATTTTTTCCTGCAAAAACAGTGATAATTTCGGGGGCAAAAATCATAATGAGTATATTTAGGACCGCCATGCCGATTATTATGGGATTTATATTGGATTTTATATCCCCGCTTCGCTTAGCGTGGATTTTTTTGTAGATATAGGGTGTAAGCGAGTTGTTTATCGCAGTTACAACGAACATTACAACTGTAGAAATAGTATAGGCTACGCTATAAAAGGCGGCCTCTGCCTCTCCAACCATTTTGCCTATCATAATTCTATCCGACTGATTCAAAACAAAGTTGGAAAGGTAGTGCGGAATAAGCGGAATGTTAAAGGCGAGAGCATATTTCCAGTATTGCTTGTCAAAAAAGCATTTGCCCTTACGGAACAACAGTATGAAAAATGCAAGCGAGAATATGGATTTTGCCAAAACATCGGTAAATACTCTTGCTTCCAGCTTATAGGTATCGGTAAGCAGTACCGCCGCAACGCCAAGTGACACAGCAAGCAGGTTTCTTACAAGGCTGATTATAACATATTTTTTGTACTTATAATCAAATCTCTCCCGCGTTGCCCAAAGCTCCAGGGCGGGCGCTGTCAAAAGCTCAACAAACATCGCGATCATAAGCGGTGTTGTAAGGTCAAACACCGAATTGAAAAATCCGGGCGCCAAAAGGTATATAAATGCCCAAGAAAGCGTTATCGTTGTGGTAAGTCCCAAAAATGATGAGGTGAGTCTATCCCTATCGTCCTCATTTGCAACAAGCCCCTTATTAAAGGCGCCCATAAAAATGTTAAGCGAAGTAAAAATATATATTATGTTGTACCACGAATAGAAAATCGAAAAGGTTCCGTACTGCTCCTCGGTAAGAATTCTTGTAAAAATCGGAGTACTTAAAAGGGCAATGCCCTTATTCAAAACATTGCAGACAGTATACCAAAGCGACGCCTTAACGGGCTCACTTATTGCTTTGTATTTATTTAGCAATGCTGAGATTTTCAACATTACACCTCCAAAAATTCCAAGAGTCGCTCACAGCTTCTACCGTCGCGATATTTATAAAGCCAAGGTAATAGAGTTTCCCTTTTTTGCTTATACTCATCTCTGTCTGCCGCCACGTCCTCAAAAAATGCGACAAAATCATCAAAATTATAAATTTCGTGTCCTGCCAAAAAGAATTCAGGGTTATCTACACAAAGTCCGATTTTATAGTCCTTTAAATCCGACAAAACAAAGCCAAGCGGTCTGTTTAACAAAAGGAAATTGTACGCCGCCGAAGAATAGTCGCTTAAGAGTGCATCAGCGCAATTTAAAAGACGGCTGTTATCAATATTAAGTCTCTTTACATCTGTTCCTGTCAGTACCTTTATATTGTGCGTGGATTTAAGGTCCTTATATGTGTCCGCATCTTGCATAGGATGGAGTTTTATCACAAGCAAAATGTTGTTTTTTGCAAGGAAATTATCCAGACGCGCAAAATCCTCCTGACTTTCGATAAGCGGGATTCCCAGCGGAAGTTCCTTGGTGCTATCCGATCTGTTAAATCCGCCACCGCGCCTGAAAGTAGGCATCCAAACAATCTTTTTAGAGTAGGACTCGGGCGTGATTTTTAAAAACTCATCATCTATTTGCTCAAATAGAACATCGTGACTAGGATAGCCGAGGTAAATGGCCTTTTTCTCCCAATTTTCGCAACTTAATTGGTCTGCCAAAATCGGTGCATAGTTTTCCGACGGTGCCAAAAAATAGTCAGCCGTAGGAGAAATATTGCAAAGTCCTTTGCAATTTTTAAGCCCTATCGAACCGTGACCACAGTAAATTGAAATTTGCTCTTTTCTTACCTTTTCGGTTATAACATTGTCTGCCAAAAAGTATTTTGCCGTACAGATGTGATAGGTTTTTCTTATGCTTGGCCCGTAGAGCTTGAGCGCCACAACATTTTTGGGTAAGTTCTTTGGTTTCCTGTTCTTTAAAAGCCAGACGATTTTATATTTTTTATTGTAGCCAAGCTTTATAAGGTAATCATAAAACGCACCGCCGTTACAGTCAAAATCATTATGACTTTCAATGATTATTTTATCTTGAAGGGGAAGTCTTGCAAAAAATGGTTTAAATATTTTGAGCAAAATGCGCCCGAGTTTATACTGATAGAAAACATCAACTGCGTGCTTTATTCCGTTCTGTTTAAGGTACTTTATCGGGTTCATTTACTCACTTCCCTTCTCTTTTACAAAAACTTAGTGGAATTTTCCCTCTTTTTTGAGGTTCTCGTAATGTTCTTTATCTCTGTACTTGAAAACGGCTGCAGGGTGTCCGCCCGCGATGGCATAGGGGGGAATATCTTTAACAACAACGCTGCCTGCCTGGATAATGGCGCCTTCTCCAATGGTAACACCGCCTAGGATAATAACATTATTGCCGAGCCACACGCACTGTTCTATTGTGACATCCTTATCAATGAAGGTGGTATCATATGGAATCGCGTCGCCCTCATAGTTGTGAAATGAGGTAATTATCTGGCAACCGACACCCGAATGAAGATAATTTCCTATAGTTACCTTACCGTTTCCGTGAATTGCCATACCGTTAAAATTAACATGGTCGCCGATATGTGTGTTAGAGGTGACATAAGACTTGCCGCCTACATATAGATGGCTGCCACAGGATGCCGCTCTTTTGCGAATTTTCTTGGCGTAATACCATCCTGTAAGTTTATCTTTAAGTTCTCTGATAGCGCTCATAATACCGCCTCCGACATTTACAGTTGTTTTTTGCTCATAAAGGCCTGTAAGTTCCGGCAGATAAGCCATAAGTACCAGGAATGCAATAAAGAAATAGTACTCTGTAACGCTCTCTATAAGCATTATAAGTAAGAAGGATACAAGGAAAAGGTAGGGAATATTTCTCTTGTCCTTGGGCACCTTTTTTGTATATTTTAAGACCCACAAAAGAAGAACTATAAATGCCGCAAAGAGAATTACACCGCCATCTAAAAAGCGCTGTATCATTTCGTTGTGCGCATAGTTCATTCGTGCAGGAACTTCCATACTTTTGGACCAGAAAATGTTAAGAAGCACGCCGTAGGCGCCGTAGCCTAAAAGGAAGTTCTCTTTTATGAATCCAAAAGCCTCATCCCAGATGAGCATTCTACCGTTTAAAGAGACATTATGACCTTTTATCCAATAATAGCCATCAAGATATATTGTAAGACCAAAAAGCGCAAGATTTAAAAGAATGTAAAGCGCAACAACAGTGATTGGCGAGGTTGGGAAGATCCTTTTACCTATCTTGGTTGAAAGGAATATTCCGCCCAAAAACAGCGCCGCCAGCACAATGTATGTCACAACCGTTTGTGCCGCTATCATATTCACTACTGCTAAGGCCACCAGTAATATTGCCTTGCGCTTATTTTCCCCTATTTTATAAATCAGATAAGACAAAAACAGTGACAGTATTCCTATCTGTGATACCACCTGAACGTGTCCGAGGAACAAAAGGTGGCTGTCTACAGAGAAAAACGGCCAAATGCGATGATTAAACAGCGTAAGGTTAAGTGCAAGAAAGACAATAATAATATTTGATGCTATATTAACAAATCTCTTAGGCTCGTCCTTTAATGCTACCATGCAAAAGACTGCAAGTGCGGGCGCCGCAAACATTTTCTGCAAGCCTTCATTAAGTCCGCCCTGCACGAAAAATGTCAGTGCAACAAATATTCCGTAATACAAAGCCAGCGCAAAGAAGCACGACTTATAACGTTTCTTTTCGAAAAAGAACTTATAGACAAAAAGTCCGCCGATTAAAAGGATTGCACCATAAAGCCAAAGATTTATAAAAAGTTTATAGAGCGAAGAAGCCTCTACAAAACCTTTTGGGGCTAAAAACGGAATCAGAATAGTATAATAGAGCAATGTTATTAGTAGATTTTTGTTTTCTTTGAGTTTTGACAGCATAGTTGCTCCTTGTATAGATGTTATTTAGCGCGCTTTAAAAGTTTTTTTAGCTTGTGAATGTTTTTTTGCCCTATAAGGCGGAAAAATTTTCTCTTTAACCTGTTACCCGTATTGGTCCAGCTGGCAGAATAATGATGTATTGACACACTATCATCACACAAAAGATATTCGGTATTGCCGAGTGAAATCGGGTCAAAATAACGGGGCGGATAGACCGTTATCCCGTCAAGATGCTGTACCACACCATTATTTACAAATCCGAGTTCCTCCACTACCGAGGAGTTAAGAGCGGGACAAGCCAGTTCTTCGCGGCTCTGCCTTAAAAGAGAAATGCCATCGTATTTTTCAAGCATTTTTTCTATAACTTTATTTCCCTTTTCGGCGCCGAATCCAAGTCCCGTTGTACAGTATCCCTGTATCTGCTCGACCCCCATAAAAGCGGGCTCAGATAAGAGAAAATCGGGGTTTTTGAGAAGCTCCACATCGGTGTCAAAATAGAGCCCGCCGTTTTCCAAAACCACCTTAAGCCTTGCAAAGTCCGAAACAAAGGCCCAGGCCCTCTCTGCATACGCTTCTTTTACAAATGGATGACAGTTTATATCGAAATTATCTTCGTCCCACCTTACTATCTCGTAATCGGGGCAAAACTTTTTCCAGGACTTTATGCATTTTTCCACATCACGAGGAAGCGGATTTCTGCCGAACCAACAATAGTGAATAACCTTGGGAATCATCTGTTTTCTCCTAAAAAATTATTTGGGAAGATACGACCTATAAAGTTCTTTTAAAACCTGTGCATTTTTTCTAATGTCGTATCCCTTTTCGGAAATTTTTTGCTGCCACTTTTCGCAATTTTCGCGTCTTTTTGAAAATTCAGTGTTCTCTATGGCGTCTGCCCAGATTTTCGGATTGTCAATCGGCAGATAGGTCATTTTTCCCGAGAGGTTTGCCTCACGTGCTACTTTATCGGACACAAGGCAACTGAGTCCTGCCGCCTGCGCCTCAACAAGCACCACGGGAAGTCCCTCATGAAGCGAGGGCAATAAAAACATATCCATTGCCTGAAGATACTGTGCAATCTCGCTTGACTTACCCATAAAGCGCACATTTTCGCTGATGCCGAGGTCGAGGGTTTTCTGCTTCATTTTGTCTAGCAGCGCACCATCGCTAAACAGCACGAGCAAATAATTTTTATCTCTCTTTAAAAGTTCTGCGAAACTATCAAGCAAAAATTCGTGATTTTTCTGGGTAATAAAGTTGCCAATGTGACCGAGCACCTTTTTGTCCCCTGCCGAAAGATTTTCGCGGTACTCGCTACGGATATTTTCATCAAAAACATAGTTTGAAAGTTCTATTCCGTTATTTAAAACCGTAAAATCCTTTTTGCCGAAAAGCCATTTGCCTGCATCATCACCGCAGGCAAATCCATGAGTGTAAAGCGCATTAAAGAGCGGTTTTAAAAGTTTATGCATCTTCATGTGCGAGCAGGTTGTGTTATGGCTATGCGCAATTCTCACCTTTACCCCTGCAAAAAATGCGGGTAAAAGCTCAAACACCATGGTGGCACTATTGCCATGAATATGGATTATATCGTATTTACCACGCTTTAAGGTTTTATAAAGCCCGTACATATAACTAAGCGTATTTTTTCTACGGGGAATATAGTAAACGTTGCCGCCATACTGCGTTAATATTCTTGTGTATTCATCTGATATTTCGTTCATGACAACAAAATCCATTTGCATATCAGACATATCAATATTTTTAAAATAGTTCAGTATTACCGAAGTTACTCCATTGGTATGAATTCTTACGGTACTGACTGTTAATACCTTCATCAAACGACTCCTTCAATGGTTTCGGGGGAATTATTTTTAATAATATAATCTCCACAACTTGCATCTATCATACAGTGTTGCTTTCCCCGTTTTTCAACGGGCGGAGGAGTCATATAGTCGCCGTATATTTCTGTAAGATGCTCGTGATAATGATGAGGAACAGTAAAATCATACCCTTCAAATTTAAGGGTTGGCATATTCTCAAGGTCACTCTTAAAGAGTGTGCCCTTATACCACTCAACGTTGATTACTCTATCGCTTAATTTACCCTCGAATTTTCGGCAAACGGCATTTTCCATTCTGCAGAGAGTGTTTCTCTTAAAAGGAAAAAACACAATTTTCATAGCAAGGGCAAAGCGGCGCCTTTTAGGCATTTTAAAATCGTAATCGGTTTTACCGAGTGC